>JBAXCT010000044.1:0-11328 GCA_037141375.1 Chthoniobacterales bacterium
TACGAGCACGCCAATACATTCATCGCGAACCTGAAGTCGGCCGTGGTCGAGAACGAGCCGGATGCCAATACGAAGGATGTGCGCTACACGGTCAAGCTGCCCGTGCTTTTCACCATCAGCTACCTTGTGCGCAACCGTTACGAGAAGACGCCCGAGGGCTACACGGTGCACTGGAATCTTCTCGAGTCGATCTTCGCCAAGTCGGCCGTCGGCCGCCTGCGCGTCGAACCGCACGGCGATCTGGCCGTCATCTGCTACGCCAACCACGTCGAACCCGCGACCAAACTCGTCGCCGGCCTGCGCAGCCTGGCGATCAAGGAGGCCTCGAAAACCGTGGACGCCATCGTCAAGGAGGCCGAACGCCGCCACACTACGGCCGGCTCCGCGCCGGATGCGGCCAAACCTTGATCGGCCCCTGAGTCGAAAACGCGGCCGACCGCAGATTCACCTTGATCGGGCCGCGCGACCAGAAATGATCGTGTGATGAATCTGCGCCTCCTCGCAACCTCAGCAGCACTCGCCCTCGCCTCTATGTTGCTTCCCGGATGCGCAGGCTCGGAGGAGACTGCCACCACCTCTGCGCCTGCCGTCGGCAAAGACCTCACTGTGGAGATTGTCAGCCTGCCGCGCGGATGCGTGGTGGAGATGAACGGCGAATACCTCGGCGGCACACCGCTCAAAATTTCCGTGCCGGCCACGCCGGATGGTTGCTGGACCGGACCATCCAGCGTCACGCACGTTATCTCGGTATCGACCCCGAACAACCGCTTTGTCGAAACCAAGAAATGGCACGGCGGCGACCGCATCCCGCAGCGGCTTCTCTTCCGCCCGCCCTACAGCCAGCACTAGTCCCGTGCCAACGGACCCCGGCACTTCTTCGCAGACAGCATCACCGCGGAGGAGCCCTCCGGCGACTGATCCCAGCACGCGACAAGCAGCCTCTCGACCAATGATCAAGGCAGACTCTGCGCAGCCATGACCCGCGGAGCTTTCGGCGAACTCAACGCTCGCGAAAGGAAGCTTTTCCAGCGGCTGGATGACCCGCGAAAAATCCAAGATTTTCTCGACCGTTTGCCGGTCAATTTCGAAAAGCACGGCGACACGCACCGCCCGCCGCGCTGCATGCTGCGCGAAGGCAAGGCCCACTGCGTTGAGGGCGCGTTGCTGGCGGCTGCCGCGCTATGGTTTCACGGCAAACCGCCGCTGCTGCTCGATCTGAAAACAAAGCTTTTCGACGACGAGCATGTCGTCGCGCTGTTCAAGGAGAACGGCTACTGGGGCGCCATCTCGAAAACCAACCATGCCGTCGTGCGCTGGCGCGATCCGGTTTACCGCACCGTGCGTGAGTTGGCGTTGTCATACTTCCACGAATACTTCCGCGACCACGACGGGTTGAAGACTCTTGTCTCCTACTCGCGCCCCTTCGATCTGCGCCGCCACGGGCACGCATGGATCACCGCGGAGCAGGATTGGTGGGAACTCGACGACCTCCTCAACGCCACACCGCATTACGCGCTGGTTCCCGCCAAAAACAAACACCACATCCGCCGCGCCACCCCTTTCGAACGCCGCGTGCTCAGCGCGCGGGAGTGGTCCAAAAAAGACCCGCGGACGTAGCCCGTGGATTTCACGGTATTAACTCGGGGTCAGCGAACGACTTCAACCGCGCTAGAAGCACCCACATTGGCGGCGGGTTCGTAGATTGACGCCCATGCTTTCGATTATTAAAATAACAGGCATTGCTCCGTGCGCTCATCAACTTCGCGCCGTAGATGGGCACGAAAGACAACTGGGCACCATGAAAGAGACCACCAAACGTTCCATACTTCGCTGGATTCACCTGGTCTTTGCGCTGCCCCTGCTCGGTTATATTTATGGGCCGCCGTCGGAGACCGTCCAATACCTGCCATATTTTCGATTTTTCTATTTTCCCGCACTTGCCCTCTCCGGACTCTGGATGTGGAAGGGGCATGTCGCTCGCAGACTTCTTCCCGGGAGAAACCAATGACGCCAACATCCAACCAGGCAATGCAGGGAACTCTCACCGACGTAACTCCGGCAGCGCCCTCACCGCGGGACCTGTTTCTGGAAAGCGTGAGCACGCTTATCTTCGCGGACACGGTTGAAGCATTGACCGTTGAAATGACGGCGGATGATTGGAGCGTATTGGGCGAGCACGATCTGTCGGCCTCGCTGGCCAAAAAGGGACACAACGTCTTGCCGGTGACTATCATCGAGGCATGCAGCGGCACATTTAGCGTGGCCTTGCTAAAAAATGATGAAACGCGCTACGTGTCTTCGTTGTTGCCGTGCCGCCTCTCTGTTTATGCAACAAGCACTGGCAAAGTCATTATTTCCCGCATGAACACCGCAGCTATGGCGGCGCAGATGGAGCCTGCTGTGGCCGAAGTCATGGGCAAAGCCGGCGACAGACTAGAGGCAATTGTGTCCAAGGTTCTCAGTAAAAAATAGTCGAAGCCTCCTTGGATGCGGCCGATGACGCTCTATGAGCAGGCCAGATTGTAGCGGGCCTTCCAACTGGCAGCATTTGCCTTGAACCTTTAAGCGGTTCAACTTTTGACTGATCCTGCCATGAAAAACCTGTGGGTTATGGCGAGCCTTGCTCTTGCTGGGGCGAGAGACGTGACTTGCTCTCGGCTAGCAGATGGACTTGCGGCCATCGGCGACGCTGACCACAACCCCGCCCCGTGCACCGCGCCCGCACGGCGACCGCTGATAAACCTAGAAAGCGCTTTGCTAGTTTATGGTTGAGTGCCGGAGCGAGGCGGGGACAGCCGAAGGCAATTGAGATTTTGAAAGCCAACGATTTGTCGAGGCACGGTCGCTGACAATAAAGGTGAGACCATCTTTGCCGTTGTCCATGCTAGAGAACGCAAGATCGCTCATATTCACCGGACTTATATGCTACACTTTCTTTGCGTATTGGTACTGGTTGATTCTTAAACTGCGGCTGTTGTGGGCAAGACGCCCGGAACGTGGGTCGTGGGCTTGAAGGTTAACACCCCTGCGGGGAAGTAATGTCTCAATGGCAAAAGCTGCAGGCAGAGCAACGTTGAGGTTGGTGGGCTTTGCGTTGGGTCTTATCTCCGTCTATTTTCTTGTCCTAAATCGGATACTTTATGCACGGCATGCAATATCCGCCCGGAGGGCCGATACGGCCTGATATCATCAGGCCTACCGGGGTTAACCCCGTCGGAAAATTGGAGAAACCACTTTGGTTTTTCCAATTTTCCCGGTCGGCCGTGCCAAGTTCATTTCCAAAAGGAACTTGGACGCGGCGCCTATTTCACCCGGTGAAATATGCGGGCTAGGCGAGAGACACCGCGTGTGCGATTAGTAGCCAGCTGTCGGGAGAAAACACAGAACCCTCCGGTCAGGCGATCAAGACAACGAACTCCTCAACGGTGAGTCCGCTGGCACGAATCAGGCTGCGCAGAGTGCCCTTGGCTATCTCTTTGTGATCAGGAATGGAAAGCGAAGCAATATGCCCCGGCTTTACCATGATCATATGACTGCCCTTCTGCCGGGCGAATTCCCAACCATTTTTGCCGAACGCGTTGACAACTTCGCGGCCGCTGACGTTGGGCAGCGACGGCATCAGGCCATTACTTCGAGTTCCTCGGTCTCTACCGTGAGCGGCATACCGCGCTCGGCGCGGACCTCAAGGCACGCCGCAATAGCTTCGCGCGCGTTCTCGAGAGCTTCGGCCCGCGTCTTGCCTTGGCTGACGCAACCGGGAATCGCAGGACATTCCACGATCCACACGCCGTCCTCATCCCGGGTGATTGATGTTACAAATTTCATGCCTCGGAGCATACTCCCGCCGGCCCGCAGCCGCAAACCGGATTCCGCCCTCTGACCTCTGTCCTCTCTTCACTGGCCTCCGTCCTCTGTCTCCTGGTCTGTTGGTTTGCCCTCGGCGCTGCCTCGCGCCTCGGCTGTCTCTTGGTCTCTCGGCCCCCGGCCGGCTTTCCGGGCGAAAGAAGCTGTCTTTTTCAGCTCGCGAGACTGCCAGATGTCAAGATGTGACCCCGCTTCTTTGCTCGCCGTCTGTCTCCTGTCTCCCGACTCCTGCCTTCCGCGGGCGCATGAACCGGCATCAACCGAAACGGCCGGTGACGTAGTCTTCGGTGCGTTTTCCGAGCGGGTCGTTGAAGATGCTCTCGGTGCGGTCGAATTCGAGCACGCGCCCGAGATAGAAGAAGCCGCAGAAGTCGGAGCAGCGCGTGGCCTGCTGCATGTTGTGCGTGACGATGATGATGGTGAAATCCTTTTTCAGCTCTTTGATCAGCTCCTCGATCCGTATCGTGGCGATGGGATCGAGGGCCGAGCAGGGCTCGTCCATGAGGAGCACTTTCGGACGGTTGGCGATGGCGCGGGCGATGCAGAGGCGCTGCATCTGTCCGCCGGACAACCCGAGCGCACTTTCGTGCAGGCGGTCTTTCGCCTCCTCCCACAGCGCGGCGCTGCGCAGGCTGCGCTCGACCGCCTCGTCGAGCACGGCGCGCTCGCGCACGCCGGCGATGCGAAGCCCGTAAACGACGTTTTCGTAGATGGATTTGGCGAAGGGGTTCGACTTTTGGAAGACCATGCCGACGAGGCGGCGCACGGCGATGACTTCGACCGAAGGATCCCAGATACTGCGACCGGCCATCTTGATGTCGCCGGTGTGCCGCACCCCGTCGATCAGCTCGTTCATGCGGTTGAAATTGCGCAGCAGCGTGGTCTTGCCGCAGCCGGACGGTCCGATGAACGCGGTGACCTGACGCTCGGGGATTTCGAGCGTGATGTCCTTGAGCGCCTGTTTCTCTCCGTAGAAAAAATTGAAGTCGCGCACCGTGATGAAGTCCGGACAGCCCGGAAGCTGCGGAACCTCGAGAACTTCGTCGGAGCCGCGGGCGGCGGACACGGACTGCGGTTTTTCGGTCACGGGAGGATGGCGATCTTGCGTGTCGTTTGCTGCAGGCCAGCTGGTCGGTCACGTCAGTCGCGGTCATTAGAAGAACCAGCACCAGCGACGATGGCCAAGCCATTTCACCCGATACTCGAGGGGCATGGTGGAAAATTGCCGATGAGAACTGAACCTGCAGCCCGCTCCGCCCGAGCTTGGTCTTCACGCTGGCGCTCACCGGCACCACCTCAAGGTTCTGCTCGGCTGAGTTGAGAGCCCGGAGGCCGCGGATCGTCTGCCAAAGACTCGATAGCTTCATCCAGGCGCGACTTGAGTTAGGCGGCGCGGAGCCGCAATAGGAACCTTGCCGCCGATTTCTCGAGCAAGACTGCGTAATTCACGCGAGTTGCTCTTCGCTGGACAGCTTCTTGTGTTCGTTGAGGGAGATGAACTTGCCCTCGGCCTCCGCTTTGTCGGCCAAGGCATTGTCATCGATGTCCTCGAGAATCTGCATGAGTTCGTGGCGCTCCTCGGAAGTGAGGCGCTCGACCTTCTGCTTCAGTTCAAGAACCGCAGTGCTCATGGCCAGACATTAACCAAGAATTCTGCCGCCGCAAACGCAGATTCAGGCGCCGGGGCCACGGGGAATGGCTGGAGAAATTGCCAATTGTCGAATCATGGCACGGTTTTTTAGACGCAAGGCAAAGCCTAACCCCGCAGGCAGCTTCATGGGTTCATGCTGAAACGGAGTTCCGAAAACATTCCAACATTCCTAGGAATGTTGGAATGTTTTCCGCGGGTGCTGGGAGTGCACAAGACAATCTAAGAGCTGGGGCGCTGAGCGTGCGGCGTCGGGCGGAAACGGACCATCTTTTGGTTTCCACGCCCTCAGCGCTCAACCATAGACCCTCAACTTCCGTTTCAGGTTTATTCAAGGCTTGTTGCCAGATGCGGATGACTTTCCAGCCCCTGCCCTGGAGTTGGCGGGTGACGTGGCGGTCGCGGGCCATGTTTTCCTCGCGTTTGCGGTCCCAGAATGCGCGGTTAGTTTTCGGCCGGGTGTAGCACTTGGGGGCAATGGTTGCAGCTGCCTCTGCCGCCAGGTGGTGGAATGTCAAATGTCAAGATGTGACCCCACTTCTTCAGATAACATTCCCACATCCATCTTCCCAGCCTTCCACCGAGAACACCTGGGCCTCTGAGCGAAACCCAGCGGTGTGATCTGATTCACTTTATCGTCGACGAGACCCCAGCTGCAGGCCGCCCTGCGGGCCATCCGGCTCTATTGATGTTCGGGCCAGCCAGCATCCCTTTCCATTTCCTCGATCATACGTTGGCGTAGCTCCGGTGATTCAGGGGAGATTCCTTTCTTCAGCTTTGCAAACTGCTCTCGCACGGCATGGCGCTCAGCAGTTGCGTCTTTTCTGAGTTGGTAAGCTCGCTCAATGTCGGCCGCACGATGGGCAATCTCCATGGGATCATCGGTCTCTCGCATCGCGTCTTCCCAATGATCTCTTGTCCTTCGGAAATTAAATGGCGAGTAGGGATTGTTGTGATTCCGCACAATCCACACAGCAATCTTTGCCCATTCCGTCATCGGCCGCCGTTGCAACGCGTTGAATGCCCGAATTACTAGGGATGTTGAACCCGGGTAGGGTAAAAGGCCTGCCTCCTCACATCGAACTAGTCCCTTAGTGAAGTTAAAGGCTTCTGAAAATGGAAGGTCCGTTAGAAAAACAAATCTGTCGTGACGGAGCCCGCCAAGGCTTCGAAAATACTCACGAGGAATGCTGCGGGCACGGCTCAGAGTCGCCCGCTCGTCCGAATCGTCGCAAGCACCGACTTCGATCAAGATCTTCTCATGCTGTGTCATTTTTGCAGCGAACGTCTAGACCCCCATTATTAACGAAACGTCGTATAATTGTGAACATATCTTGCGCAACACGCGCCGCATCCGCCTGCTCTTTTCCAGCGCTTATCCCCACCAGCAACTCTTCGCCACCATGATGATCCGCCTCAACTCAGCCTAAACCCGCAAAGGTGCTGTCCCCGGCACCAAAAAAACAACGGGGCTCGGGGGCGGTGTGCCCAAATCACGCCATCGAAGCAAACAACACGCCAAAATCACCACACCGGAATACCGTCCAAGCGCAAACCGCCAAAATTATCGACCCGTGAAATATCCGGATTAGCTCCTGAAGTTCTTCAATGCTCATTGTTCGGATCGGTGGAAACGTTTCGAGGCCTCCTCGTATTCCTTGGACAAGTCGATGCCAGCGTCGAGTTCCGGTGCAATCTGCTTAAACCCCACATACATCAGGGCCACCAACTGCAGGCCGGTGAACTGACCGGACAGACTCTTGAGAGTGTATTTCGAACTTGGATCGTTGATGTCCAAGCCTCCCCGTCCCAGCATGGCCGCTTCAAAGGCGATGGTTTTGGTTTTTTCAGCGTCACCGGCATCGAGAAGCCTCATGGCCCCGAGACAGGCATCGACCGCATCGTTGTGCGGCGAGGCTCCGGAGTCTTCACGCATGAAAGTTTCCGACAGCTTGGTTCTAAGTGACCGTGCCCTTTCGGCCAGCGCACCGTAAGGATCGATTTCAATGGCCTTCTTGAGCACCGCATCCGCCAGATCATTGCGGTTGAGGGCCAGCAAGCACTGGCCCAGCCCCAGGTGTGAATTGGGATCGTTGGGGAGAAGCTCCGTAGCCTTGGCGAAAAGCGGGAGAGCCTCTTGCGGCGAGTTCTCGGCAACGATGGCGGCGAGATTTCTGAGGGCATATCCGTTGTCAGGCTCAAGCGAGACGGCCCTCCTCAAGCTTTCAAGGGCCTCATCACCGAGTCCCTTGCGTTTTTGGGCCACACCCAGTGCACTCCAGGCATTGGCTCCGGCCTCCCCTGTCTCCACCAAGTCCTCGAGGCAATCTATTGCCTCATCAAAGCGCCCCGTATCGCTCAGCATCATGCCTAGGTTGTAGAGGGCGGCACCATTCCTTGCTTCCCGAGCAATAATGCTTCGCAGGAGTGGTTCAGCCGCCGTGAATTCACCTTGGTTGAGCAAACCAATGGCGTGATCCAGAACAGCGTTGACCGGATTGCTGTCTCCTCCAATCCAAGTGACAGAGACCTTGCCATTGGCAACAGCGATGGCCGTGGATCCTCCTAGCTCACGGAAGCAGTCCTCGTAGTAGGCCCGCACCGTGGAGGCCAAGAGTTCCTTGTCCGCCCTGAGCAGGGCCTCGTCCACGGGAAGCCGGGAGAGGTCAAAATCCTCGAGGGCAATTTCAAAAGAAATTTGGTCGGACTTCATGATCGGCGGTCTGAGGATTCCCACGTGTAGAGCGAGCGCAAGGACAGAAGTTGAGCCCACGCATCAACCGTCTGGACGTGGCTCTGGGACGTTCCTTGCCCTCCCAGATCTTCAGTCAACTCAAGCAGGCGGCCGCCGGTTTTGGAGGCACCAATGCTTTCGTAGGGAACAACAGGAGCTTTTTGACCAGTAAGGCGGCACCAAGCCATGGCCATCGCCGCATTCATTCCCACGTTGGTCTGGAAGACTTCCTCAGGAAGCGTGCTGCGAAAGCTGGGGGCCAGAATCGAAGAAAGACGCCGAAGGTAGGCATCTTGGAGAGAACTCTGCAGCCCGTGAAGAGACGGGGCCTCGGCAAAGATTCGACCTGTCACCACAATTTCAAGAGGCAGTGAAAACAACTGATTCACGAGCCCTCGCAGATAGAGCGACCCGATATGAGCACTTTTGGCGGGATCCAAAAGCTTAAGCGGTTTGGCCTTGGACCACTTCTCCAGTCGGTGGTTGGCCTTTTCCGCCTGCAAGGATACGCCCCAGACAGAGGAAGGGTCAGACCAGGTGACCTGCATCATGGCGCATTGGGCTGCCACGATGTAATCCGCCTGAGCACGGTAGTCTGCGTTGACTTCGATCAAATGGACCGGCGCTTCAGGACGTGCTGAGACCATTCGTGCATGGTCGGAGAGCCCATCGGACACCTCCACGGAAACCGGATAGCCGGTTGTTCGATGCACCTCTTCCATCAGGTTCTTCGTGTAGGGATCCATGCTGGATTAACGCAGCTAGAGCGTACCAATTTCCAAGCATCCGGCCAGAAAACCCGGAGGTCATGACTCACATTTCCCTAGATAAACCGGGAATCCGGGGGTAAGGGTCGAGCGTGAGAAAGGTGTTTCCGCTCTACAGGAACAAGCACTACGGCCCGGATCATCACCTCTGGGATAACAATGGTACCTTTTGGGCGCATTACAGCGTCACCAGGGTTCGTGGACGCAGCAAACGGCTACGCGTTTCTCTCTGCACGAAAAGTCGGAAAGTCGCTCGTCAGCGAAGGAATCAATTGCTCAAGACCAAGCCGGACAAGATAAAGGCCCTGGTCGAGCGGTGGCGCAGTTACTGAAAGTTTTTTGGCCTAGGACAGCGGATGTACTACCCCATTTGCTGAAGTGGGGGCGTGAACACAAATAGTCCGAACCCCGACCACAACATCTGGAACAACAGCCGAGTCCGCGAGACGGGTCGCCCTAGCGACCAACTGATACGGCACCTGGTGGTGCCACTACACGATCCACGAGTCCAACAAGACGGCACGCCGCGTGCGGGTGTCCTTGGAGACGAAGGACATCGATGAGGCCCGCCGCAGGCGGGATACCATCATCAAGGCAACGCCGAACGTGAGCACCAAAGTCCCGTGGCCGCGTATGTCGCGAGGTCAGGCTATGTCCGATGTAGTCCCTGACATTTGCCAGACTCGATCGGCCACGAGGCCGCATAAACACTGGCAGGAAGCTATGACGCGAAAACCGCTTTTGCGCCTCCTCGGGTCGTGGTAAGTTTTCCCCAGCATCAGGAACGTCCTGCCGTAAAAGGCAGGGCTGCCAACCGGGGAGGAGATCCCACGGTGGCTGATGCGGGAGAGCGAGTCTCACCCGTGTCGATGTGCTGGTTGATCGGATCAACCGGAACGTAAATCTCCCCTGGTGCGTTGATCCAACGCACATGAAAAACAACCAATTCACCGCCCGTGCGGTTCTAACCCAAGGTTCGTCGCTCTCGCTCAGAACCGATGGCAGTAACCCCAACCACCACCTCTGGTGGAACAATGGGAGCTGGTGGCTCAATGCCACAGTTCACCGCCCCGACTACACCAAGGAGCGGCTCCGTCACCCCCTGAAAACCAAAGACCTTCACCTAGCAAGGAGGAGAAGAGATCAGGTGTTTTCCGATCTCCACACTCTAAAGGAGGCGGCATGAAGGTCTACCCCCGCATCGACTACAACCAGCGCCCCTCGTCCTACTGGAACGATGAGACGCTGGAGCAAGCCATCCTCAAGAACATCAAGGGCGACTTCCGGCGTGAGGAGATCCGAAAGGCTCTCGCCGCTGGAAACATGGAGGCCATCCCGGAGGAAATCCTCAAGGAGGCTTTGTCCGAGAACGTCCGCTCGTTCACCGGCAGGATTCATCCACGCTTCATGGGCGGCGAATACCTGCCTGATTTAGAGGCAAGCGAAGTGGAAATCGCCCGAATCTCTCTCCAATCCACCACGTTTGACGTCATCAGCATCCGGGCTCGGCGCACAACCAAGGGCACAATCCTTTACCGGGTGGCTGACGAGTACGAGGGCGACTTCCAACTGTCTCGCGCGCACTCCAAGAAGCCCCTGACCCTTCAAGAATTGATCGTATTTCTGGAGAAGACCGAGCTCCAGGGAATGAAGGGCGGTCTCCTGCTGGGATACAACAACATGAACGCCGACTACATGGACCGTTCCGAGAGACCAACACTGCGCAACTTCACCAGCTTGGGTTCTGAGTTCTACCCTGAACTCTCCTCCCATTGTGAAGAGGTGTTCCAAGAATGGGCAGGAGAGGAAATCGAGAAGGAGGACGAGGAATGAAGGCGCTGAACCCTTACCGTGAGCAGCTACTGGGAGCCTTTGCCAAATCGGTCTCGGAAGAGGGAATAACCATGATCGTGTTCACCAATCCAAACGCACCAACTCTCCTGCTTTCCAGAAATCCCAAAACACTGCCGCAAGTTGTCCCTGTCCTTCTTGCTGGTTCCCTGTTTGGGGGGGAGGAAGCCAATGTCCGATTGGGCATAGCCCTGAGTCAGGCCAACTCGGAGTGGTTTCCCCTGTTTCAATGCGTCGCAGATGGCGAAGGTTTCTTCGGAGTAATTGCCCCTTACCTTTACTACCGGGCACCAAAGACGGGCTCGTTCTCGTGTGCAGCCACGGCAGCCTGCGAGGAGGTGGCGGAATCAGGACTTCTCACCGATTGGTGCATCGTCCAGTGCGGGATCGGCTACCTGACCAAAGATGGAAAGAGCCACCGGGTGGAGAACTATCCCCAAGCCTTTGAGGAGGAGCGTTTGTGA
>JBAXCT010000045.1:0-11269 GCA_037141375.1 Chthoniobacterales bacterium
GCCTTAAGTCCGAGTTCCGCGCAAACTTCCTCCTCCACGCGCGGGTCGAGGTGGGCTCGGGTCCCGACCGCCCCGCTGAGTTTGCCCACGGCGATGCGCTTGCGCATTTCGACAAGGCGCTCGCGCACGCGACCGAACTCGTCATACATGAGCGCCATCTTCAGGCCGAAGGTGATCGGCTCGGCGTGGATGCCATGGCTGCGGCCCATCATCGGCGTGAGTTTGTGTGCGCGCGCCTGCTCTGCGGCCGCGGCACGGACGCCATCGATACCCTTGACGAGCAGGTCGCAAGCCGCGGACATCTGGACCGCGAGAGTCGTGTCGAGCACGTCGGAAGAAGTCAGGCCTTGGTGCATCCAACGCGCGGCCGGTCCTACCGAGGCAGCGACATTTTCGAGAAACGCGATGACGTCATGGTTGGTGCGCTTTTCGATCTCCAAGATTTCCGGCACGGAGAATTTTGCCTTTTCCCGGATCACGCGCGCATCGGCGGCGGGAATCACCCCGATCCGGGCCATGGCCTCACAGGCAAGAGTCTCGATCTCGAGCCAGATCTCGTATTTGCGCTGTTCGGACCACAGCGCACGCATCTCCGGACGGGAATAACGATCAATCACCCAGAGAATCTAGCCGATGGGCGCCGCGCGACCAATCAGTAAAACAACAAGGGCCGCAGCAACGCCGCGGCCCTTGACTGCCATGAAAAATTCCCTAGGAGCAAACCCTGACCCGCTTCAGGTTGCCGCGGTCATTGAGACATACCCGGCCGGTCTGGAAGAGATCGACGAGGGCGGCGACAGCTTCCCGGCTGTCGTCGGTCGCGGAACCTAGGGCGGCGATGAGTTCACCCAAGGAATGGCGCGTGCGGTTGAATTTGCGGTAGGGGTTGAAGGTTTTCGTTTTCATACCAGCTTAGACCCGCCTAGGCCCCCCCCGTTCAAATATTGTAAACGAACGTTTAGATACTATCTTGGTCGTCTATGGGGTTGTCCGCGTTCGACCCGGAGCGGCCTTGTGGGCCTGATGAGCCCATGGTAGGATTCGGCGCGGTGGCATGGACACCGACAGAGTGATGACAAAGCCCAGTCTGGGAATATTGATCCCCGCCGGACGCAGCCAAGGTCTGCTCAGACTGATTACCAGTCCGTATCCGAAAGACAGGACCCAGTAGGTGACGACCAGCGGGATGGCAAAGGCAACATCGGCGAGCAGGCGGTTGATGAGCGCACCAAACACACGGGCGGCCAAACCGCTCGCCGCCGCGAGAAAGGATCAGGGCGGCGGTACGTTGCTCATGGCGGGTCAGTGCTTCATGTATTTTATCGCCGCGAAGCCGGCGACGAAGAGCGCCAGAAGAAGAAATGTCGCCAGCTCGAAGTTTTTTTCGAGGAAGGGTTTCGCCTTGGGCCCGAAGAACCTGATGACCGCGCCGACCAAGAAAAACCGGCCGCCGCGGCCGATGATGGAAGCGATGACCAGTGTCGGGATGGAAATGGCAAAGACTCCTGCCGCCACCGTGAAGACCTTGTAGGGAATCGGCGTGAACGCGGCGGTGAGAATGGCGAGGAAGGCGTTGTCGGCGTAAAGATGGCGGACCTTCTCGAAAATCTCCGGGGTAAACCCTGGCACAATGGCCAAGAAAAAGCTTTTGGTCAGCTCCCAGAAACCCCAACCCAGAAACCACCCGAAGATGCCTCCAAGAACCGAGGCTACCGTGCACCAGGCCGAGTAGAGCGCCCATTTTTGGGGGCGGGCAAAACACATCGCCATAAGCAGAACGTCGGGCGGAATGGGGAAAAAAGAGGATTCGGCAAAGCTCATGACAACCAAGGCCGGCAACGCGTACTTGGTGTCCGCCCAGTGGAGGGTCCAGAAATAGAGTTTGCGCAGCGGGTTCTTTGTCGCGCGGGCCTGCTCGATGGCGGTGGCTGCCGATTCAATATGCATGTTGGCAGACGTCCTAACAGGACGGGACGCCGCGGGCAAATGCCTTCCTTGTCCAAAGGTGCCCCTCTCTGCTAGATATGGCGGCTTGTCCCGCGCAAACCCAGAAGGTAGCAGCAAGGCTTGGAGCGAGGTTCTCGGGCTCACGCTTCTTGGCACAGGAACTTTGCTTTTCCTCGCCCTCGTCTCGTATTCGCCGGCCGACCTGCCGGCATGGCTGTTCTTCAGCAAGCAGGGCGGCCCTCCCCATAGCACGGAAAATTTCATCGGTCCCGTCGGGGCCGTGGTCGCGGGCCTGAGTTATTTCCTCATTGGTGCCGCCTCCTACCTGCTCGCGGTCTTGCTGATCGGTTGCGGCGGCGCCAAATTTATCTCCAACGGCATCGTCTTGAAAAAACGTATCGCGTGGATGGCCGTCTTCGTCATCTCCGGCGCTTGCCTTGCGGGCATCCAGCCTTGGGTCCTGCAGGGATGGAAGGAACACTTCAATATCCTCGGCCCCGGCGGCGTGATCGGCCTGCACATCGGCAAGACCCTGTTGGCCGGCCTGCTTGGCTTTGGCGGGGCAACCATCCTCCTGATTATATTTTATGTCGCGAGCCTCTTCCTGATGACTGGCGTTCATCCGTTAAAATTTTTCCGGATGCTCATCGCCGCCATTCCCGCAAAAATCCGCGCGAGGCGGGAGGCCAAACTCGAGCAGACCAGGCTCGAGCAGGAGGCCCTCGTCGACGAGGCGCTGGCGAAGGTTCCTCAATCCCCGAAACGGCGCACCACGCGACCCAAGAATATCGCGGCCGTGGAAGAGGAAGACGACCGGGAGGAACTGCCGCCCGAACCTCCCCTGCCCGAACCGCGCATCATCGACACCGGCGCGGTGCAACCCCCCGCCAAGAAGCCGCTACCGCCGCCACCTAAAAAGAAGGAGGCCGGTGCGCTCGGTGCACCACCCGATATCCATATCGAAAATTACCAAATGCCTCCGCTCGACTTGCTCGATTCGGCCGATATCAGCTCGAGACAAAGCGCGGATCCGAACGAGTTGCTGGCCATCCAGAGCACGATTCTGGAGACCCTCAAGCAGTTCGGGCTCGAGGCTAGCGCCGGGGATATCACGCGCGGACCCACCGTCACCCGCTTCGAGGTCTATCCCGCGCGCGGTGTCCGGGTCGATCGCATCACGAGCCTCGAGCGCGACATCGCCCGCGCGACGAGGGCGGAGAAAATCACCATCCTCGCCCCGATCCCCGGCAAGGACACGGTCGGAATCGAGATCGCCAACAGCAAGAAGATCAAGGTCGTCTTCCGCGAACTTCTGGAGAGCCAGGAGTGGGTCGAATCAAAAGCGAAAATTCCGCTCGCGCTGGGCAAGGATGTCTACGGACACACAATCATCGCCGACCTCGCCCAGATGCCCCACCTCCTTGTGGCCGGGACGACGGGCAGCGGCAAAAGCGTGTGCATCAACGCGATCATCGCGAGCATGCTCTACAAGTTTTCACCCGAGGAGCTCCGCTTCATCATGATCGACCCGAAGGTGGTCGAGATGCAGCACTACGCAAAGCTGCCTCACCTCGCAGCCAACGTGGTGACCGAACCGAAAAAAGTGCTGCTCGCGCTGCGCTACGTGATCGACGAGATGGAGCGGCGCTACCGCATCTTCGCCAAATGCGGACTGCGCAACGTCCACAGCTTCAACAGCAGGACGCTCGAGGCGAAACCCGAAGAAAAGCCGGAGCCCGAACCGGAGACGCAGGACGTGGAAGTCGAGGAGGGAATCGTGGATGCCGTGCTCACCCCTCCGCCGTCCAAGAAGGACGAGGAAATCAAGATTCCCGACCGCCTTCCTTTCATCGTGGTCATCATCGACGAATTGGCCGACCTCATGCAGACCGCGCCGGCCGATGTGGAAAGCGCCATCGCTCGCATCACGCAGATGGCACGGGCCGCCGGGATTCACATGATCGTGGCCACGCAGACGCCGCGCGCCGATGTCGTCACTGGCGTAATCAAGGCCAACATCCCGAGCCGCATTGCGTTCCAGGTCGCCTCGAAGTTGGACAGCCGAGTCATCCTCGACACCAACGGTGCGGAAAAACTCCTCGGCCAAGGTGATATGCTTTACCTGCCCCCGGGCACCTCGACGCTCCTCCGGGCCCAAGGTGTTCTGGTGACAGACGACGAGATTCACCGGGTGGTGGATTATGTGGCCGCGCAAGCGCAGCCCACTTTTGACCCCGGATTCCAAGAGGCTCTGATCTCCTCCGGCGGCGGGGATGATGATGTGACGGACGAGGACGAGGAGCTTGTCACCAGGTGCCTCGAGATCATCCGGCAGGAGAAAAAAGCCTCCACCTCCATGCTCCAGCGACGCCTTCGCCTCGGCTACACCCGCGCTGCGCGGGTGGTGGATATCCTCGAGCAGCGGGGGATTGTTGGGCCCAGGGACGGAGCCAAGGACCGGGAGATACTCGTGGACTTGGACAGCATGCCCAATTGATGCATAGTGGAGGTATGGGTCAGATCACAGGCCAAGACCTCAAGCAAATCCGCGAAGACAAGGGCCTCACTTTGGAAGACGCGGCACGTGAGACCTGCCTGCGCGCAGCATTGCTGCGCGAACTCGAGGAAAGCGCCGGCTTAGGCACCTTGCCCGAAGTCTACCAGAATCTTTCGCTGCGCATGTATGCGCGCTATCTGGGGCTCGAGGTCGAACCAGCCCGCACGCCGGTGCGGGAAAAAGCAAAAAGCCGAATCACGCCGGTCACAAATTTTATACGCCGTATGGGGCGGCCGCCGAAACCACCCCGCCTCGACCGCAATCAACGCACCAAACTTCTCACCCTGGCCAAAACGACCAGCGCCGCCATCGTCACCGTGGTGGCTGTCGGCCTCTGGTCGCTCAACGCGAAATTGTCGCGCCTGAACTTCGACGAAAAACCCGTGGAGTTGGTGCACGACGTGCAGGCAGCAGCACCGGGCGCATCGTTCGATCTTCGCAGCGACAGTCCGGCCGAGGCACCGCATGTCGTGCCGGAGGAGATTTTTCAGGTCTCCCCCCAACCGGAGACCGAGTCACCAAAGGCCGGGCAACCCTGACGCGTACGCCTGAGCAGTCGCGAAATTTTCATGGATAGCATCGCGCCCGCGCGTCCTAAGATCGGCATGGTCAGCCTCGGCTGCGCCAAAAATCTGGTCGATGCGGAGATCATGCTCGGCGGTGCGGCCCGGGAGCAGTTCGAACTGACCCGCGAGCCCTCCGAGGCTGATGTTTTGGTCATCAACACATGCGGCTTCATCGACGCGGCCAAGGAGGAATCGATCGACACGATTCTGGAAATGCACCAGCGGAGGTTATCCGAACGCCCCTCGCAGAAAATCATCGTGAGCGGATGTCTTGCCCAGCGCTACCACGAGGAACTGAAGCGCGAGATCCCCGAGGTCGATGCTTTCATCGGGCTCGACCAAGTGGCGGATTTCCCGCGCATCGTGCGTGACGTGCTCGCCCGGCCAACCGAAAGCATCGCAGCACCTCTCGATCTGGTCACCCGCCGCTCGAATTACATCCCGGATTATGACACGCCCCGCTTCAGACTTACCCCAAGCCACACGGCTTATGTGAAAATTGCCGAGGGCTGCAATCATCCTTGCAGCTTCTGCGTCATCCCGCAGATGCGCGGGCGCCACCGCAGCCGGACCATCAAGTCGGTGGTCGGCGAGGCGAGGCAACTCGTTGCTGAAGGTGTGCGAGAGTTGAACCTGATCAGCCAGGACACCACCTACTTCGGCATGGACCTTTGGGAGCAGAAAGCCGGGCCGCGGCAACCCGTCGACTCCTCGCGCGGTCCAACGCTTTGCCGCCTGCTCGAAGAGTTGGACGGCCTCGACGGGGAGTTCTGGATCCGGTTGCTCTACACCCACCCGGCGCATTGGAGCGACGAACTGGTTTCGACCATCGCCCAGAGCCGCAAAGTGGCTCGCTACATTGACATGCCCCTGCAGCACATCCATGAGGAAATGCTCACCCTGATGCGCCGCGAAACCTCCCGGCAGCATATCGAGGATCTGATCGCGCGCCTGCGCGCGGGTATCCCCGGGCTGGCCATCCGCACGACTTTCATCACCGGCTTCCCCGGCGAGACGGACGATCATTTCGAGTCGTTGCTTGAGTTCATCGAGCGCGTGCGCTTTGAACGTCTCGGGGTCTTCAAATATTCGCAGGAAGAGGGATCGCGCGCGGCAAAAATGGATGGGCAGATTGCGGCCTCGGTGAAAAACCGCCGCCACGCGCGTGCCATGAAACTGCAACAACGCGTCGCCCGCGAAATCGCCGGGGCCCAGAAGGGTAAATCACTACGCGTGCTGGTGGAACAACCGCTGGTGGCGAGGTCCGAACACGATGCACCCGAAGTGGATTGCCGGGTGCTGCTAGCGCAAGCGATGACGCCGGGCGAATTTGCCGATGTCGTGGTGACAGGATCGCAGGTCTACGACCTGACTGCTCAGGCTGTGTAGGACGCCTCGACGCGTTCGGCTACGTCGAGATAACCGTAGTCGACCTCGTAGATCTGCTTCATGCAATCGAGCGACTTATCCTTGTCGTCCATGCGATCGTAGACGAGGCCTAGATTGTAGAGAATATCTTTCTTGGTGCCATCCATACCGGGGATCTCCGAGGCCGCATCGGTCAGGGTCTTGGCGGCCAGATCGAGCATATTGCGCTCGGTGTAGCACTTGCCGAGCATGTTGAGCGCGCGCGTCCGAGTATTGGGATTGGAGCGCGCTTTTTGCAGTTCGGCAATGGCTTCCTTGTAATGTCCGGCCAAGACCATCTGCTCGCCTAGTTCGAAACGGTATTGGAGGTCGGTCGGGTTGCGCTCGACGCGCTTGCGGGCTTCGACCAGGGTGACTTCAGCGCGGTGGCGACGCAATTCTTCGAGTTCGGCATGCAGGGCAACAGCCGCTTCGTCATCCGGGGCCAGCGCAGCCAACTCCTTTTCTTTTTCGGTGATCGAGCTTGAAAGCAGGCGCAGCTCCGTGTCGCTGATTTTGCGCAGCAGGCCAGCATCGGTGTCGTTGGCCAAGCCGGACATGTAACGAAAATATTCCAACGCGTTGGCGAAGTCCTCGTTGTTGAAATAGATGTCGGCCAGCTTGCGCGCCGACTCGCGGTCTGGGGTGCCAGCCTCGTGTGCCGCGTATACCATGCGGGCCAGTTCCTCCGCTGACTCGGATGCGCCGACCACCTTCTGGCCTCCCTTTTTTTCCTCTTCTTGGCGCTGCTTGACCATGTCGGCGAATGAAGCGGTGCCCATTTTGCCGCTCTGCATCGAACGCCGCGCCGCCGCCTCTTTGGCTTTGTCGCGGGCGTCGAGGTCCATCGGGGTTTTTCTGAGAGTCTCTTCGAACACCTTGGAAGCCTCGCCGTATTCCTCGATCTGCATGAGGTAGTCGCCGAGTTCGTGACGGGCCTTGGTGTTTTTCGGATCGAGGGCGATGGTCTCGAGGGCGAAACGAGAAATCGCCTCGAAGGTCCGCATTTTGTCGCGAGCGAGATCGACTTTCTCCGCCGCATCGCGCTTGGCCTGCTCATCGGTCGCCCCTTCAAAGGCCGGTTGGAGGGTCTCTTTGATTTCCTTACGCAGCGGTTGGGCGACAAATTCCGCCGCGGCAAAAAGATCTTTGTTGGCCTGAGCGTTGGTGGGATCTGTCTCCAGCGCCTTTTCTGCGGCGGTCATGGCTTCTTGCCATTTGCCTTCTTTCAGGAGGCCCTGCGCTTTGCTTTTTCCGAGGCTGAGCCCCCCCGTTGAGATACCGAACAGACCCGATTTCGCCGCGCCGCGCGCGCGCATCACCTGCGCTTCGCGCAGAAGTCTGCGGCCGGCAAAAAATTCCGGTTCTTCGGCCACGATGGATTGCAGAAGCGAAACAACCAGCGTGTGGTTTTTTATTTCCAAGGCGCTGAGCGCCTTGAGGTAGGACGATCTTTTGGCGGGCGGGAGGTCTTTCTCGGTCTTCACAGGGAGCCGTATAGCATAGCAGCCAGACAAGCCGGATGCAATTGCATCCCGATCAGGCCAGACGGGCCGTGGGATAACTGCCCAAAATGCGGGTGAAAGCACAGACTTCCTGCAGCTGGCCCAGAGCCTCCTTCAAAGCCGGTTCGTCTGCGTGGCCGGTCAAATCCGCGAAGAAATAGTATTCCCAAGGGCGCCGCTTGGAGGGCCGACTCTCGATGCGCGTCAGGCTAATGCCCGCCTTCTCAAAGGGCTCCAGAGCCCGGGCCAGCGCCCCGGGCTGGTCCTTGACCGCGAACATGATGGAAGTTTTGTCCGACCCGGAAAGGCGCGCCGCCTGCCGACCGATGACAAAAAAACGGGTCACATTGCCCGCCGAGTCTTGGATGGAGGGAGCGAGCACGGGCAAATCGTGTTTTTGTCCGGCCAAGGCGCTGGCGATCGCTGCGGCACCCTCCTCGTCCGCGGCCAGTTCGGCTGCCCGGGCGGTGCTGGCCACTTCGACACACTCGGCTTGCGGCAGATGCTCGGAGAGCCAGCGACGGCACTGGCCGAAGGGCTGCGGGTGCGAGTAAACCTTGCGCACGCCGGAGAGCGGAACGCGGGCGAGCAGGCTTAAATCAACCGGCAAAAAAATCTGCGCACAAATTCGCGCGTCGGTTTCCATCAGGCGGTCGAGCGTGGCGTTGACCGCACCCTCGACCGAGTTCTCGATCGGCACCACGCCATAATGCGCGCGGCCCCGCTCGACGGCCTCGAAGACGTCGCCGATGGTGCGCTCGGGCACGAAGGAAACCGCATGACCGAAATGCATCGACGACGCCTGGTGGCTGAACGTGGATTCCGGCCCGAGGTAAGCCACAATGAGTTCCTGCTCGAGGGCCCGCATGCCGGAAAGAATCTCGCGGTAAATGGCTCGTATTGAGTGCTCGGGAAGACGCCCGCGGTTGGAGGCCACCAAGCGGCACAAAAGGGCTTCTTCGCGCTCCGGGGCATAGTAGGGCTCACCGCTCTTGAGTTTGATCTGGCCGACCTCGTGGACCAGATCGGCCCGCTCACCCAAGAGGGCGAGTACGCGCTCGTCGAGCGCGTCAATCTTGGTGCGAAGTTCGGCCAACGTCATGACACAGGGTCGGGTTCTACTTCCGCCTCGGCCGGTGCATCGACACCGTTTTCACCATCGATGACGGCCGCGGGCTCCAGCGGGAGAGTCTGCTGGTCGTCATTATTGGCCGCCTGAGGCAGATCGACGCGGCGCAGTTCCGCGCAATTGGGCAGTTCGTCGAGCGAACGCAGCGAGAAATGCTCGAGAAAATATTCGGTCGTGCCGTAGAGCAGCGGCCGCCCGGGAACTTCGGCGCGGCCGGTGATGCGAATAACACCTCGCTCGGTCAGCGTCTGCATGACGCCATCGACATTCACCCCGCGCACGGCTTCGATATCGGCGCGCGTGATGGGTTGGCGGTAAGCCACGATCGCCAGCGTTTCGAGGGCGGACGGGCTCAGGCGAGCCGGGCGATTTTCGGGGAAAAGCTGCCGCACCCAAGGTGCGGATTCCGCGGAGGTCACGACCTTGTATCCGGCCGCGCTTTCCACCAAACAGAAACCGCGCTGTTGGGAGGCATACTCCTCGCGCAGCTCCCGCATGGCCTGCGCAATCTCATCCTGCTTGGTCTTGGCTAAAGCCCTCACCTCTTCGTCCTCGGGCGCAGCTTCCACCGCGCCCCGCAGATACTTCATGCACTCGGCTGGGGACAAGGGCCGTTCGGACGAAAAGAGGAGCGCTTCAATGACGCGGTGCAAAGGGTTCATGCGGGTAAAGGGTCAGGATTTGTCATTTATCGCGGCGCATCAACCGCGAAATTCATTGTCAGACGGCCAGATGGGCCGTTCCCCTTCGCCGGAGCATGATCTCACCGAAGGCTCCCGATTGCTCCACGAGCACGTGGCGGAGGCGGACCAGTTCAAGCAGGGCCAGAAAAGTGGCCACCACTTCACCACGAGTTTGCTGACCGGCGAACAATTCCTCGAATCGCAATGGTTCTTGCTCCGGCAGAATCTTGAGGACGAACTCGATTTTTTCAGAGACCGTGAAGCGGTCGGACTCAATCTCCCTCTCCGCGCCTTTGCGTTTCTCGATACGGTCGAGCACGCGCTGGAAGGCTGAAATGAGATCGAGCGCGCCCACCTCGCCGGTCAGCAGGACGGCCGGACCGTCCGAGGGAGGTGCGACTGGCGTGCGACCGAAAAGCTTCACCGCCAGTTCGTCGCGATCCCGCAGGTCGCCCGCAGCCTCCTTGAATTTCTTGTATTCGATCAGCTGGCGGATCAGTTCCCAGCGCGGATCCTCCTCCTCGCCCTCCTCCTCAACGGGCCCCTGCAGGTCGACAGGAAGTAGTGTGCGGCTCTTGATGTAGAGAAGATTGGCGGCCATGACGATGAACTCGCCGCCGATCTCCACGTCGACGGATTCCATGGCCTCCAAATAATCCAAGTATTGACGCGTGATGCGTTCGATCGAGATGTCATAGATATCCACCTCGTCCTTCCGCACGAGATAGAGCAGAAGGTCGAGAGGACCCTCGAAGACGTCGAGTTTTACCTTGTAGGCCGCCTCAATCACCGCCGGTATTAAAGACCGCGCTTGCGGCGTTCTGTCGCCTTCTGCGCTTTGTGCTTCTTACCTGTGACCATACGTGTCTTCCGCTTGCCCAATTGGCGCGAAAGTTTGCCGACCACCAGATCAATGGCGGCATAGAGATCTTGCTCGCGATCCTCCGCATGGATGTCGGGTCCGGGCATCGCGAGGTGCACTTTCACCACATAGTTGCCCTTCTTGGCCGACTCGTCGTGCATGAGAACCGCGTGGGCGGCAATGATGCGGTCGGATTGGTGGTCGAGATGGGCCAGTTTGGTGACCACATAGGAATTGATGGCGCCGGTAAGCGTCAGATGTCGTGGACTCAAGTGAATATGCATACATGGGCAAGTAGATCATCCTCTACCCCGCCGGGCCAACCCAAATGGTTCACCCTGTGATACCGGGTCCCACGCCGGCACCCGCTTCGGCCAGCACAACCCGCGAAGCTGCCTCGAACTTTCGGCGGTTCCCTCGACCCCTGATCGATTGCAGGGCATTCGCCCGAATGGTGCGCGCTGCCTCGGGATCGCGGTAGATCCGCAGCCAGATTTCCATCATACGCAGGTGCGGGGCGATCTCCATCGGATGCTCGGCAGCCAGTGCCGCATAGGCTTCCAGCGCACCCGGGTAGTCCTCGGCAGTCATCCTGCCCTCGGGGATGCTATAC
>JBAXCT010000046.1:0-11091 GCA_037141375.1 Chthoniobacterales bacterium
GTCATGACCAACGATGTGCTGGTCGCGATCCCGCTCTTCGTCTTCATGGGCGTGATGCTGGAGCGCTCGCGCATCGCCGAGGATCTGCTCGAAACCATGGGCCGGCTGTTCGGCGCATTCCATGGTGGCCTCGCGATCTCGGTGACGCTGGTCGGCGTGCTGCTCGCGGCCGCCAAGGGCGTGGTCGGCGCGACCACCGTCACCATGGGGCTGATCACGCTGCCGATCATGATCCGCCACCGTTACAGCCCGAGCCTTGCGGCCGGGACGGTGGCGGCGACCGCGACGCTGGCGGAAATTGCGTTGGCGTCCTTGCCGCCGTCCATCGTGCGGTCCGTTGTTGCCATCCGGCCCGGGTTGGGCGGAATCGGGCCGCTGCTCGGGCAGAGCGGCGGGGCTTTCATGGGCCGGCAAAGCCGGAGTTTCAGGGGCGTTGGTTTCGTCCATTGGATGTCAGGGTAAAAATTCGTGTGGTCCGGCCATGGCTCTACGCAGCCGAGTGGCGGTGTCCAGATTCGGACCCCCCAGCTTTGCGGCGACGGCGATCTCCGAGGCGATTGTGGAAAAAAACTTCCGCCGCCCCGTGTCGATCGCGCTGTTGATGCGCTTGACTATGGACCACTTGTTGTGACCGGTCATAAAGACCCGCCCGAACCTCCGTCCGGGCCCCGGTTAATGAGAATGCGTGTGCGTTGTGTAAAGATTGTGCGCCGAGCTTAGCAGACCATCCACCAGCCTCGCGTCTAAAAGGGGAGCGCGACGAGCGGCGCGAACAATCGGAACAAGTGCATAAGACTGCAGCACCGGAGATTTGTCAACCCAAGATTAGAAAAAAATCCGGCCTCAGGCCATGATCGCTTTGGCGATCTCCTCCTCTTTGGCCTGGCCAAAAAGGCGATCGACCAAGGCGAGGCCGAACTCCAGGGCGGTGCCCGCCCCGCGGGATGTGATAATGAGACCGTCCACCAGCACCCGCTCGCCGCATTGGGCGCCGGGCAGCTCGTTGGCCGCCGAAAAATGGGCTGTGAAACATTTACCCTCCAGCAGTCCCGCATCCTCCAACACCAGCGGTCCGGCGCAGATTGCTGCCACCGGCTTGCCGGCCGCGACAAAGGATGCCGCCAGCTCTGAGGGGCGTCCATCCGTGCGCAGCTTGGCCACCGCAGCCCCGCCGGGAATGAGAAGGAGATCGAAAGCCTCGGGGGAAAGATCCGTGAGAAGGGCATCCGCGTGAAGAGTGATGCCACTGCGTCCTGTTATGTGAACACCTTGACCCACGGCAGCCATGACCACCTCGGCTCCGGCCCGGCGCAGGACATCGACGGGCGCGATGAGCTCCAACTCCTCCACACCATCAGCCAGCAGACACAGGACACGCTTCGACACAGGATCAACTTACGTCCAGATGGGATAGACTCCAAAGGTTTCCTGATGCGGACCGAGAAACAGAGAAGATACAATATAATACCCCGCGCGCTTTTTGGTCGGAATGTTGTTGCTTTCTTTTCAAACGAACGTTTTACTTTTCCAAAGCGCATAATTCGTTCCCGCGAGCTCGGACCCAAGGTACAACTAGAGGCCGTAGCGGCCACAATGAGCATCAAAAGCATCCTGATCTTGGCCGTCGTCGCCCTTTGTCCGTGGATGGTCCGCGCGGAAAAGCCGACCGTTTACTTCAACGGTGACATTCTCACCATGGAGGGCGACAGCCCTCGCTATGTCGAGGCGGTGGTGGTGAAGGGAGAGGAAATCACTTTCGCCGGTGACGCAGAGAAGGCGCGGAGCGAGGCTGGAGAGGAAGCCGAGATGCATGACTTGCAGGGCCATACACTGCTACCCGGTTTCATCGATACGTGGGGCCACTTTGCTTTGGTCGCCCAAGACACGCTCGGCGTGAATGTGTCCTACTTCGCCAAGGATCCGCCCAAGACTAAAGCGCAACTCCTCGAAAAACTGAGCAAGGAGGGCAAACCGTTCAACGGATGGGTTGTCGGCACAGGATATTCCGAAGCGTTGCTCAGCGACGGCGCACTCACTTTGGCCGATCTGGATGAAGCATTCCCCACCCAGCCCGTGCTCATCGAAAACATTTCCACGCTCACCGGCATGGCTAATTCCGCCGGACTGAAAAAGCTCGGCATCACCAAAGCGACCAAAGCGGTTGGCGGCTTCATTCCCGTCGATCCTAAAACCGGCGAACTCACCGGCGACTTGATCGGCCAGCCGTATTTGAACGCAGTGGTCGAAGCCGTTGGCAAATACCCGCAAGAGATCACGTTCGATACCTACCGCAAAGCGCAGGAGATTTACGTGTCCAATGGCCTGACTACCGCGCAGAGCTACGAGTCGACCGTCGACGACATCGACAACCTGCGGGCAGCCATTGACCAAGGCGTGCTTTCCCTCGATGTGATCGCCCTGCCCACTTTCACCACGGTGGATCAGTTGCTCAAAGCGAATCCCTCTTATAAGTTCGGCGCTTACTCGCAGGGCAACAGGGGCTTCAAGGTCGCCGGAATCATGGTACCGACAGATGGCGCACCACAGTTGCGCTTGGCCTACATGACGGAACCCTATGCGGATACCACAGGCTTCGCCAAAGGTTGGCGCGGATTCGCCTATTACCCCCAGAGCACGATCGATCAATACGCCAAGCTGGCTTACGAAAAGAACATCCAATATTTCGGCTACAGCAACGGGGACGCCGGGATTGACATGACGCTCTCCGCGCTGGCCAAGGCGATCAAAGAAACCGGCGTGACCGAGGATCGGCGCCCCGTCATCTCCCATTCCCTTTTCGTGCGAGAGGACCAGCTCGCGCGATACAAAGACATGAACATCATGGCCATCATGCTCATGAACCACACTTGGTTGTATGGCGACATTTACACGAAAATCATGGGTGCAGAGAGATCGGCCAATATGAGTCCATTGCAATCGGCCACCACGAAAGGCGTCCGGACTGCTGTGCACAACGACACGCCGTCATCCGGCCCCAGCGCCATGTTTACCATATGGAGCGCGGTGAACCGCCAAACCCTGAGCGGAAAAACGCTCGGGCCGGACCAGCGCATCGATCCCTACTTGGCTCTCCAAGGATTCACAAGCAACGCCGCCTACCAATACAAGGAGGAGAAGATCAAAGGAAAGATCGCTCCCGGCATGCTGGCCGACCTGGTCGAACTCGACCGCAATCCCCTCAAGGTGAAGCCGGACGAAATCAAAGACATCCAAGTCCTGCGCACGATCAAACGAGGCAAAACGGTCTACGCCAAGCCGTCGTAAGCCGCCCGTTTGGGTTTCCGTCCAAATTGTTGGACATTCTGTACAGATCTGTGCAAAACTTTGTACAGATTATGAGCACCGTGACACTGACCGAATTCCGGAGCCAAGCTTCGGGCATGCTGGACCGGGTGGAACGCGGCGAAACCCTTGTCGTGCTGCGCCACGGCCGACCCATTGCTGAAGTCTCGCCCGTCGCCGCACCCGCGGCGGTTCCCTCTTGGAAAAAACCCGCGCTGCGTCTGGTGGCCAAAGGCGCCTCACTTTCCCGGATGATTCTCGCCGAGCGGGACGATGAGAACCTGCGTTGATTCATCCGCGTTCGCCAAACGCTTCATCGAAGAAGAGGGCAGCGCAAAAATTGAGGACATCTGTTCCCGCGCTACCAAACTCGGCCTGAGCGCCCTCTGTGTGCCGGAGATCATCTCGGCGCTGAACCGGCGCAGGCGCGAGGGCGGCCTAACCGCAGCCCAATATCGTCAAGCAAAGCAGCGCCTCATCGAAGATGTGCGCGATGCCGATATCATCCAACTCACCCCGGTCGTGATCGCGAGCTCCATCGAGGTTCTTGAATCCGCGCCGCTGCGCGGTATGGATGCACTCCACATCGCCTGCGCGATCGAATGGGGCGCGGATTTGTTCGTTTCGTCCGATAAAGCGCAACTGGCCGCAGCCAGAAAAGCGGGTCTTAGCGTAAAAGCGGTCTGAGCTTCGCCTCCCCTACTCCGGAAACATCGGAGTGATGTTGACGCGCATACCCCACTGCTGACCGGGCACGGGCGACTCGGCGTAATACTGCAGGGCCAATCCGACCTGGACCGGGATTTTGCCGACCTTGAAGACCTGGCTAAGCGTGCTGTTGAACGAGATCGTCCACTGCTCGTCGAGCCAGTCGTACGTGGACTCGCTGTCCAACGCGAGCGTCGTCGCCGTTTTGAAAGTGTGCGAGATAAAGGGCTGGAAGTAAGAGGCGTTGTAATCGCTAGGGCCAGCCACACGCCAGTTTTGCGTGATGAGCGAACCAATGGTCCAACCGTTGTGCTGCCACAGCGCCACACCGGACGGTCCGAGGGTCATGACATCACCGCCTAATTTCTGCTGCGTGGCCGTCGGCATAATAGATGTCGGTCCGAGGCCCCAGATAATGCCAAAGGGCCCGGGTTTCACCGGCGAAAGGAAGGATTCTATCTCGAGATCTCCCAGACCGGAGACACAGCCCGGCCCGTACACTTTGCTCGCCGAGATGAAGGGCAACACAGGACGCACGATGTAGTTCCATTCGCTCGTGATATGCAGCGGAATAACCGGCTGGAAGTTGAGCAGGTAAAGTGTTCCGCTATTTTCGCCCACGCCGAAATCGAAATTGTTCTGGAACTGCACACTGATCAGATCCGCCACGGGGTTTTGTAACTTTTCGGCCAACGCGGCGGTCGATGATTCTTCCGCTGCGATCAGCGGAGTCGCAAACGAACCGCAGGCAACAACAACAGCGGAAAATCTGAACGAAAAGCGACGAAAGCGGACATGAAGAGGGTACATAATGCGGGGCGTGTGTAGTAGGCGCGACGGCTACAGGGGTCAACGCTATGCCTGTCACCATCGCCAGTGCTTGGAGCCAGTGCTGAGTATTCCGTGGATCCTGGGACATCGACGTGACGGTCAAACCGCTCTACGGCCACCAGCAGGGCGCGCAGATCGGCCACAACCCGCAGAAAACGGGGCGAGCGATACAGGGAGGACTCGCGATAGCTCCACTGCCACCTAGCGAAACACGTCTGCGGGCCAGGCGACAAGGCTTCTTCGAGCGGATGAGAGGAAGAGTCGGCCATAAATGGCAATTGCTGAACGGTCAGATACTTCCGAGAATACAACGCGACTGCGACTTGTTCATTGACGACCAAGCTCCTCCCCTAAACTGATCCGCCGGTGGTTCCCCTCACCAACCCCACATAAGCCTGTGCCAGGACATTCCCAAATCATGAAGCACGCACCCGTTGCCCTGACCGTTGCCCTGCTCTGCGCCGTTCTGCATTCGCCGTTGCATGCCGACTTCACGCCGGAAATCAAATACGCGCAAGTCGGGGACGTCAAACTCGCCTACTATATGCGGGGCAAAGGTGACCCTCTGCTCTTGATCAACGGGTTTATGTCCACCATGAGCCTGTGGGACCCCATGATGGTCGAGGAACTCGCCAAGGAGCACCAAGTAATCCTCTTCGACAACCGGGGCGTGGGCCTGTCCACCGACACGACGGAAAACAATACGACCATCCCGCAGATGGCGGACGATGCCGCCGGATTGATCAAAGCCCTCGGACTCCAGAAGGCGAACGTTCTCGCTTGGTCAATGGGTGCGCGTATCGGTCAGCAACTGCTCATCCGGCATCCAGAAGTGGTGGACAAAGCGGTCCTTTGCTCGGCGAATCCGGGAGGCAAATACGAGGATGCGGCAGCTCCGGACGTCGAAGGCAGGCTCAATAATCCCGACCTCCCGAAGATGGAAAAACTCGCCCTCTGTTTCACGGATGACGAGGCGGGCAAACAAGCGGCGAAAGACGCCGTGGCGCGCCTCAAAGCAGCCGTCGCAGCGGGCACATTTCCCGATGACTTCGATACCTCCAAAGAAACCGTCGAGCGCCAAGATCGCGCGCGCACCACGCTGTGGAAGGCGGACAACAGCAACTTCGAAGACCTCAAGAACGTGAAGCTTCCCGTGCTCGTGGCCGACGGACGTGACGACGCCATCGATCCGCCGACAAATTCTCTCATGATCGCGAACCAGATTCCTTTCGCTTGGCTGGCCTACTTCAAAGGCGGCCACGCCTTCGTGTTCCAATCGTCCAAACAACTCGCCGATACGGTCAACGCGTTTCTGCAGTAGGAAGCGGGAGAACAGACTCGGGAGAGCGCCAATACACGGAGAGGGCGGAGCCGAGGGAAGGGACCCAAGCAGGCTTTGGAGCGCTTGCTTGAAGTATTCGAAGCAGCGGATCTCTGCCGCGGGTGATGCTTCCAAGAAAAACGCCGTCCCGCGGACGGGACGGCGTTTGCGAGGAGGAAAGTATTTTCCTACCGCGAGTAGAGCTCGACGATGAGCTGCTCGTTGACGACCGGCGCAATTTCTTCGCGGGTCGGGATACGGCTGACCGTGCCGCTGAAGTTGTCGCGGTCCACCACCAGCCACTCGGGCACGGTGCGGATCTGCGTAGCCTCCATCTGGCGCGCAGCCAGGGCCCGCGGCTTGGCCGAGTCCTTGATGCTGACCACCTGGCCGGGCTTCACATTGGCCGAGGAGATGTCGTTCTTGCGTCCGTTGATCTGCACATGCCCGTGCGCAACCATCTGGCGTGCGGCGGTGCGGGTGCGAGCGAAGCCGAGGCGGTAGACGACATTGTCCAAGCGCGTCTCGAGGAGCTGCAGCAGGGTCACACCGGTCACGCCGCGGCGGGAGAGCGCGGTCTCGAAGTAGCGGCGGAACTGGCGCTCGAGGACGCCGTATTGGGCCTTGAGCTTCTGCTTCTCGGCGAGGGCGAGCCCGTATTCCGAGGTCTTGCGGCGCATGCCCTTTTGTCCGTGCATACCCGGCGGGTAGCTGCGGCGCTCGAAGTGCTTGGGCGAGCCGATGAGGAAGACGCCGAAACGGCGGCTGATTTTCGTCTTGGGTCCGGTGTAACGTGCCATAGAAAAAGTTTACAGTTTAAGGTTGTTCAGTGTTGAGCCGGAGCATCAAACGCGGCGGGCTTTCGGAGGACGGCAGCCGTTGTGCGGCACGGGGGTGACGTCCTTGATGACGGTGATTTCGAGGCCGATGGCCTGGAGGGCGCGGATGGCGGATTCGCGTCCGGCGCCGGGGCCTTTGACGCGGACCTCCACTTCCTTGAGCCCGTGGCCCATGGCTTGGCGGGCGGCATCCTGCGCCACGAGTTGTGCGGCGTAGGCCGTGCTCTTGCGCGAGCCCTTGAAGCCGACCTTGCCGGCGCTGGAGGCGCCGAGGACGGCACCGCGGGGATCGGTGATGCTGACGATGGTGTTGTTGAAGGTGGCGAGCACGTGGGCGATGCCCTGCAAGATATTCTTGCTGCCCTTGGCCTTGACCACCTTGGCCGGAGTGATGGGCGCGTCGAGCGAGAGCATGTCGTCCACAGCCTGGGGCGAGGCGGCCTCGGCGGCTTTGCCTTCGGCTTCCTTCTTCTTGGCGGTCTTGCCCTTGGCGGCCTTCGGCTTGGCGGCTTTTTTCTCTGCGGCCGGCTTGATGGCACCTTCGGCGGCTGCTACTTCCGCGGCAACCTCCGCCTTCACCTCGGCCGGGGCCTCGGTGGCGGGGTGGTGCTCCGCGTTTTCATCGTGGCGCCGCGCGTCCTGCGATTCGCCCATGGTTTCGTTCTTTTCGTCGCTCATACTTTGTAGGGATTATGTTTTGCCGGCTTTGGCGTCGGGATTTTTCTGCACGCCGACCGTCTTGCGCGGGCCCTTGCGGGTGCGGGCGTTGGTCGAGGTGCGCTGGCCGCGCACGGGCAGCCCGCGGCGGTGGCGGATGCCACGGTAGCAATTGACGGCCTGCAGGCGCTTGAGGTTGCCCTGCAATTCGCGGCGGAGGTCACCCTCGATGAGGATGCCGTTGTTGGTGATGATGTGCACGATCTGCGAGACCTGCTCGGGCGAGAGGTCCTTCGCTCGGGTGTCGGGATCGATGGAGGCCTCGGCGAGGACGCGCTTGGCGATCGTCGGTCCGATGCCGTAGATGTACGGCAGCGAGGCTTCAATGCGTTTGTTGGGTGGGATTTCTACCCCAAGTAAGCGTGGCATGTTGTGTTATCCTTGTCTTTGTTTGTGTCTGGGATTCTTGCATACAACGCGTACGACGTTGTTCCGCCGGATAACCCGGCAGCTCTCGCAGAGGCGTTTGACTGAAGTTCTTACTTTCATCGGTTTGTTTTCCTTCTATTTCCTTCGGTAGGTGATGCGGCCTTTGCTCAAGTCGTAGGGAGACAACTCGAGCATGACAGAATCGCCAGGCAAAATGCGAATGAAGTGCAGGCGCATTTTGCCCGAGATGTGCGCCAGAATTCGATGTCCGTTGGGTAATTCCACGCGGAACATCGTATTCGGCAGCAACTCGACAACCTTGCCTTCTACTTCAATAGCGTCTTTTTTCGCCATGTCAAAACTTCTGGTGCATCTTTTGTAACCAGCACGGTGTGTTCAAAATGTGCCGACGGCAGCCCGTCGGCGGTCACGACCGTCCACTTGTCGTCCAAAACCTGCACCGCGCTCGCCCCCAGATTGACCATGGGTTCGATGGCCAGGGTCATGCCTGCCTTCAGTTTGGGACCCCGTCCGGCCTTGCCAAAGTTTGGGATCTGGGGATCTTCATGCAGTTTGCGCCCCACCCCGTGGCCGACAAACTCGCGCACCACGGAATACCCCCGGGCCAAGGCGGCCTGCTCGATAAAGGAAGAGATGTCCCCCACCCGGTTCCCCTCGGTCACATGGGGAATGACATCGCGCAAAATGTATGCAGTATCCTCGACGAGCCGGTCGACAGCAGGCGGAACCACGCCGACCCGCAAGGTGGTCGCATTGTCGCCGATCCAGCCGTTCTTGTTCACCCCAACGTCGAGTTTGACGATGTCGCCGTAGGCGAGCCGCCGATCGCCGCCGATGCCGTGCACAACCTCCTCGTTGACCGAAACGCAGAGCTGTCCGGGAAATTTGCGGTACCCGAGAAAGGCGCTTTTCGCCCCAGCCTCGGCGATGAATTGCGCGCAAGCCTCATCGATGTCGCGCGTGGACATGCCCGGCGTAACGAGAACCTCCAATTTGTCCAGCACCTCGGCCGCCACCCGGCAGGCCGACCTCATCATGTCGATATCGCGCGCATTCTTGATCGGGATCATCGACGACAAAAAAGTAAAACTGCGGGACACGCGGAACACGGTGGGGTTTACTTGCCGCTGGCCAGATAGGCCGCGGTGCCGGCGATGACGAGGATCGCGAGACCGGCATAGATCCACACCATGGCGGAGGATGAGATGGCGCTGCCGGTGCCCCCTGCCGTGCGCTCGAAGCGTCCGCGCAGCTTGCCGCGACGCAGGAAGCCGTCGTAGTGGCGCTGCAGAAGATAGGTCTCCACCTGACGCATGGTGTCGAGGGTCACACCCACGATGATGAGCACGCCGGTGCCACCGAAGAACTGCGCCGCCATGTAGGGCACATTCATGCCCCGCGCGAGGAGCTGGGGCAGCACGGCGATCGCCGTGAGGAAGATGGCACCGGCGAAGGTGAGGCGCGTCATCGTGTAGTCAAGAAAGTCCGCCGTGGGCTTGCCCGGGCGCACGCCGGGAATGAATCCGCCGTACTTCTTGAGGTCGTCGGCGATCTGCGCCGGCTGGAACTGCGTGGCAACCCAGAAGTAGCTGAAGAAAAAGATCATGCCGCCGAAGAGCACATAATGCGGCCAACCGGTGGCGAGGAGGGCCGAGAGTTCGCTCGCCCAGCGCTGCGAGGGGAAGGCCATGCTTAGGATGGTGGATGGGAAAAGCAGGATGGCCTGCGCGAAGATAATCGGCATGACGCCCGCATAGTTGACCTTGAGCGGCATGTATTGCGTCTGCCCGCCGTAGACTTTGCGTCCGACGACGCGCTTGGCGTATTGCACGCTGATGCGGCGCGTAGCCTGCGTCACCGCGATGACGGCCGCGATGACGATGAAGAGGAAGGCGATGAGAAGGACAAGGACGACCGGGCTGACCGCTGCGGCTTCCCCGCCCGAGGGAACAAACGTGCGCCAGGCCTGGATCAAACCGCCCGGCAATTGAGCGAGAATGCCGATGGTGATGATGACGGAGATGCCGTTGCCGATGCCGCGCTCAGTGATCTGGTCACCCAGCCAAACGAGGAACATCGTACCGGAGGTCAGCGTGATCACGGTGAGCAGACGGAAGGCCAGACCCGGATCGGAAACCAAAGGCACACCGAGGCGATGGATGGTGTCCATGATGCCCGGAAGGAAAGGATTGGACTCGGGGCTCTCGAAGGATAGCGCGAGCAGGTAGCCCTGGAAAACGCAGAGCACAATGGTGAGGTAGCGCGTGTATTGCGAAATTTTGTGACGTCCACCGTCCTCGCGCGCCAAACGTCCGAGTTGCGGAATCACCGCGGTCATGAGCTGCAGCATGATCGACGCGCTGATGTAGGGCATGATGCCGAGCGCGAAGATGGCCGCATGCCCGAGAGCGCCGCCGCTGAACAGGTTGAAGAGCGCCGCCACGCCGCCTCCGGCTTGCGCGTCGGCCACGTTCATGAACCATTGGCGCAGCACCTCGGAATTGACCCCCGGGGTGGAGATGACCGAACCCGCGCGGACGATAACGATCATCGCCAGCGTGAAGAGCACGCGATGGCGCAGTTCAGGAATTTTGAAAATGTTGGTGAACGCGGAAATCATTTGCGGTTGATCAATGGCGACCCGTCGCCGGGTTGAGCGATGCTAGCGAAGGCGATGATGCCACACCGGCAAGATGCGGCGTCGCCATGCCTAACGCCGATTGTTCCGCCGTGTCCGCCGCAATCATCCCGGTCAGGAAATCTTGCCGCCAGCGGCCTCAATCTTGCGCTTGGCAGCCTCGCTGAACTTGGCGCCTGTGATGATCACTTTTTTCTTGAGCTCTCCGCGGGCGAGAATCTTCACCCCGTCGATGTTGCCGCGGACGAGGCCCTCCTTGCGCAAGACAGCTTCGTCGATGGTCGCGCCGTCGGCGAAATCATTGAGATCGTCGAGGTTGACAATGCCATAGCGGGTCTTGAAGG
>JBAXCT010000047.1:0-11047 GCA_037141375.1 Chthoniobacterales bacterium
GGACTGAAAATCCTCGTGTCGGGGGTTCGATTCCCTCCCTAGCCACCTTCTCTCACAATCAACGGGTTATAGAGAATATGTATCCAAAAATGTGCGAAGTGCAGAAGAAAGTGCAGAAGTTTCCACCGAGGTCATAGAAGTCTGCCGAGGGCAGATCGTCACGCAATGCTTGTGAGGATAGGGCGTAAGTAGGCAACATTTGCGTAGTGCTTGCGCTCAAAGAAATCATCTCCGGCGGCCAGACGGGCGCAGACCGCGCAGGCCTTGACCGGGCAATCTTCCACGACCATCCGCACGGCGGCTGGTGCCCCAAGTGTCTAGCGACAATTATAGCTTGAGGCTCGTGCAGATGATGATTTATCAGCGGTGCGTGAGAAGGCTTGTCGCAAGTCTCGTGTGCTTGCTGGCTCTGATTCTGTCCGAGGCCGCTTTGGCTAGGCTCGGGGAGAGCCCGATCCAGTGCTTTAGGCGATACGGGGGCAAAGTTACCAAGGAGAGTTTCGTTGGCGATGCCAAGGAGATAGCGTTCACAGGTAAAGTCTTTGAGGTCACGGCCCTGTTCGTCAGGAACAAAGCCGAGTTTTTGGTTTTTAGAAGGTTTGGGTCACTATCGGAGACCGATGCGAGATTTCTCTTGGACAAACACGAAATGGATGTCTCACAGGAGCACGAAATTCGCTGTCACCAACGTGTCGGCAACAAACTGCTTGAAGCAGTTCGTTGGACGTTTCCCAATTATATCGCCGTTTTCAACCCACTCCACAACACGCTCACACTATGCAGCGCGGCTTTCTCGGATGCCGCTACAAACGGAAAATATGATTCGGCAAAAGATGTATTAGCCTTGAAGGACTTCGCGGAGCATTTGAACTCCAGCACACCCCTCACTTCGGGAGAGGTGGCTGTGCTCGAAGCATCTTTTGCATCCGAGGAAGCTTCGCAGAAATCCGAGGAAGCTTCGCGGAATGCGGCAATAGCATCGAAAAAAGCGGCTCTTACTGCTTTGGAGGCGCAGGAAGAATCGTTGCGGGCTCAAGCGCAAGCTTTGGACTCGCAGAGGAGCGCACTGTTTCGGCGCAATCCCCAAGGATCGGCAAGCGAAAGGAACGCGCTGGAGAATGCAAGACAGCAAATCCTCAAAGTCCAACATGACGTAGCTGCTAAAGCTCGCGAGCTCAGATTCGGAGATTAATTCTCCCAATGACCAGACCGCGCAGGCCTTGACCGGGCAATCTTCCACGACCATCCGCACGGCGGCTGGTGCCCGGAAGGGGTCGAAAAGCCGAGGACGGCCTGCTGGCGGAGCACTACAAGCTCAAGGAAACGCCTTCTGCGAGCTATCCCCAACGCACCCAGTGGAACGTGAGGGATTCGGACGGCACAGTCATCTTCACGATGGCCAGAAACCTCACCGGCGGTTCCAAGCTCACGGCCGATGCCGCCAAGAAACTCGGCAAGCCCTGGCTGCACCTGTCCGCCGCAAACCACGCTCCAGCGGAGAAACTGCTCGGCTTCATCTCCGAGAACAACATCAGGGTGCTCAACGTGGCAGGGACTCGCGGCATGTGCAGCGGGGATCACCCGCCGCGCTGCCCGTTATTTCTTTTCAGCCATCACCTTGCTGAAGTCCGATTTACGGATCATGCCGTGGATGCCCTTCGTTTTATCGACGACCTGGGATACCTGGTAATCGGTCGCTGCCGACAGATACGCATATGCAATGTCGCGCTCCATGCCCTGCACTTCGGTCAGAAAACGGATCGATTCACGCACTGCATCTTTCATCGCCAGGTTCAAGTCCTGATCGAGGCCGATCGGAATCCAGAAGTCCTTGGTTTCGCCGAATGGTTTGAGCAACGAACCGAAAGCCGAAGGAATGCGCTTGTCACCCTTTTTCAGCAGCGTGATCCGGAACGTCGGGCGCAGCGAATGTTCGAGCGCGGTCAGCGCCACTTCGCCATCGCCTTGCGCCATGTGCGGGTCGCCGGTGTAGAAGTTGGCGCCATCGACGAATACCGGCAGGTATACGGTGGAACCGACGCCGAGTTCATTGATGTCGATGTTGCCGCCATGCGGGCCGGGCGGAACCGAGTGCACTCGACCGGTGCTGGCTGGCGCAACGCCCATCACGCCCATGAACGGAATGGCCGGGAACACCACTTCGGCGCCCTTCTTGTTGTGCATGATGCCTTCCCAGTGCCCATTCTTTGCCTTACGAATCGGCGTAAACACCGACACGTTGTGGAATTTTTCCGAACTCGCGGCGCTTGCATCAGCCTCGGGTTGGGCCGTTTCGGGGAATTCGCCCGGCAACGCGCCCTTGCCGTGGCGGCTAGAGACGACGCCGTACGGCACGCGCGGCGCGATCGCCAACACCTCGACCTTGAGCACATCACCGACCTTGGCGCCTTCGATCGCGACCGGGCCGGTCACGATGTGCGGACCATCCTTCTGGAAGTCGTGCGCGATGCCCGACTGCGTGATGGCAATCGCATCCTTCAAGATCATGTTGGCAGCGACGCCCTTGCTGGCGAAGTACTTGACCGGATCGCGGCCCTGGTCTTCCAGCAAACCTTCGTGCGACAGCGTATCGAAGACGACCGTGGCGCCGCTGGGCACGCTCAAGACCGGCTTGTCGCTGGCATTGGGCAGATAACCCCATTTGATCGTTTCCAGTGTCGAAGGCACATAAAACACCTTGCCCTTGATGCCAGGAATGGCGATTTCACCGGCTATTTCCGCCAGCGGTTGCAACGGAAAAGCGGCGGCTTTTTCAGCGGACATGTATCCGTCTGCAACGCAGACGATGCGCTGAAACAGGCGCACAAGGCGAGCAGCAAACTGGTATGGCGTAAGTTCATGCGATGACTTTCGATGATGTTGGTTTAAAAACAATTTATTATCAGCAATATGCGTGCCTGCCTGATTTCAAGATCCACGAGCCTCTCTGGTCCGAACGAAGGTTGAAGCTGTTCCCGCCAAGCCTTTCTGCTCGTGCAAAGCTCCACCGGCGCCGTTTGCAGCAGCGGCCGCTCGATGATGCAAGGTCGAGCGCTGCCTCGGCCTGACTATAAATAGTTTGGGGTTGGTCCACGTGGCCCGTCAAGTGTGGCTACCGCGCTTCCTTTTCGCGCCTGCCTTTGTTGTTGGAGGGACGATCGAATCAGTCACCCAAGTCAGTATTCTGCATTGCCGACTGTTTCTGCGATAAATCAAACTCCGAGTAATTACTTCCTCCTGATGTCGCAGGAGGAATGGCAGTGTTGCTTTTGAATGTTTGGCACCCGGCAAGCAGAGCTGCGAAGGAGAATAAGCAACACGCTTTGGTCAGCAAGAATCTCAGCATCATCTTAGTAAAGCAGAACCGCCAGAGAGGCTCACGCAGTTTTCCAGCAGGATTTGCAGCATGTCTTCTGCCGACGGATTGAGCTCGTCCATGCCGCCTGTGCGCAGGGCCCAGTGCTGCGTAAAAATGCCCGCGCAAGCATTTGCGGCTTTGCCTGCCCCGCCGAATGAGGCAAAAGAGATGTTATGCGTCAATGTATCACCGCCGTGCCCGACGGCCCTTCGTCGATCGGGCCCTACTCGCTGGCTGTCGCTGCCAGCGGCAACTTCCTTTTTGTCTCGGGCATGGTCCCGATGGACCAGGCCACCGGCAAAATGTGCGACGGACCGGTGGGCGAACAGACACGGATTGTGCTCAGCAACATGCAGAAGGTTGTCGAGGCTGGAGGAGCGAAGCTGGCGGACGTGGTCAGCGTCCGTGTTTTTCTCGCCCAACTCACCGAGAAAAATTTCGCCGAGATGAACGCGGTCTACAAAGAGTTCTTCACCGGCGACTATCCGGCCCGCACCACCGTGGGGGCCCAACTCATGAACATGCTGGTGGAGATCGAGTGCATCGTCCGCCTGCCGACCTGACCAGGATTGACGCCCGCCCGGCCCCGTGGCATGAAATCGGGTTGTCTTCGCGCGATTAGCTCAGTGGTAGAGCGCTTGCTTCACACGCAAGAAGTCGCAGGTTCGAACCCTGCATCGCGCACCCCTTGACAAGCCGCCCCACTCTGGGGCAATCTGCAGGGAACCTTTTCATGCGAAAAGTGGGTTTACGCCCACTTTTTTTTATCCTCAAACCATCATCCGACAATCATGAGTAACGAACTGCTGACCATGCTGGAATATCTGGAGCGCGAGCGCGGAATTTCCAGGGATACGCTGCTGCTAGCCATGCAGGAGGCCATTATCAAAGCCGCAGGTAAAGGCTTTGGAGGTTTCACCCGCGAGCTCCGCGTGGAGATCAGCCCGAAGACCGGCAAAATCCGGGGTATTGCCAATGTCCTCGTCGTCGACAAGGTGACCAACTCGCAGGAGGAAATGCTGCTGGCCCGAGCGCAGGTGATCAACCCATCCATCCAGCTCGGCGATAGTCTTGAAGTGGAGGTGGAACCGGCAGCCTTCGGCCGCATCGCCGCAGGCGTGGCGCGCAATGCGATCATGTCGAGCATACGCCGCGTCGAGAAGGAGCGGATCTACGAGGAATTCAAGGACCGCGCCGGCGATATCGTTAGCGGCTCGGTGCGCCGGTTTGTCAAAAGCGATGTCATCATCGACCTCGGCAAGTTCGAGGCGGTCATGCCCGCGCGCGAGCGTGTCGTGACCGAAGACTACAGCGTGGGCGACCGCCTGCGCGCCTATGTCGTGGCTGTGGAGAACGGCAAGGACGGACCGCAGATCATTCTCTCTCGCAGCCATCCCAACTTCGTCCGCAAACTTTTCCAGTTGGAGGTCAGCGAGATCGCCGATGGCACCGTACAGCTCAAGGGCATCGCCCGCGAGGCCGGCATTCGCACCAAGGTGGCGGTGGCCAGCGCGGATAGCAAAGTGGATCCTGTAGGCGCCTGCGTCGGCATGCGCGGTGCGCGCGTGAAAAATATTGTCCGCGAACTCAACAACGAGAAGGTTGATATCATCAAGTGGAGCGACGACCCCAAGGAGTTTATTGTCGAGGCGCTCAAGCCAGCCAAGATCAAGAGCCTCGAGATCAACAATGTGACCAAGACCGTCCGGGTTACAGTCGATGAGGACCAGCTTTCCATCGCCATCGGCAAAAAGGGCCAGAATGCCCGCCTCACCGCCAAGTTGACCGGATGGGAAGTCGACATCGAGAAGGACGCCACGAAGGAACAGGCCTTCGAAAACCAAGTCAGCAGCGCGACCGAATCGTTCAAGACGCAACTCGGTCTCGAGGAGGAAACCGCCGCCAAGCTTGTGCAGGGTGGCATCCTCAGTCCTGCGGATCTCGTGGCGGGTGGGGTCGAAGTGGACGATCTTGTCGGGATGATCGGGGTCGACGAGGCCCGCGCCGCCGAGATTCTCGCCCGAGCCAAGGCGTTGGATTCCAAGCCGGAGGCGGCCGCGATCGACGCTTAAGCACAAATATTCATGCCATCTAAAGCGCCAGCGAACAAAAAGACAACGGCCAAACCCGCGGCGAAGACCGTCACAGGAACCGCCCGATCTCGCGTGGCCAAAGTTCCTGTTGCTCCTGCCGATCCGGTCCCCGCCCTCAAGCCGAAAGCTGCGCCGAAGGCCCGCCCGGAGGTGGTTTCTCTCATCGATAAGAAACCCTCGCGCAAAAAGGAAGCATTGCCTGCCGAAACAGTGGTCGAGCTTCCTGTTGTCGTGGAGCCTTCCGAACCCGAACTGACCGAAGAGGGCAAAAAAATCATCAACATCAAGCCACCGATTGTGGTCAAAGATCTGGCGGCAGCTCTCGGTCTCAAACCTTTCGTTGTCATCAAGGATCTGATGGAGGCGAACATTTTCGCCAACCTCAACCAGACGATCGATCCCTCCGTGGCCGCCCTGGTCTGCGAGAAGCACGGCTGTGTTTTCGAGAAGGAAAAACGCCAGACCGGTGCTGGCGTTCACAAGGCGGAACCGATCGTCGCACCGCCCGCCGCACCCGAAGTCAAGGTCACCGAAGACGAGCTGGAGTTGCGTCCGCCGGTCATCACTTTCATGGGCCATGTCGATCACGGCAAAACCTCGCTGATGGACCACATCCGCAAAGCGCGTGTCGCCGCCGGCGAGGCGGGTGGCATCACGCAACATATCGGCGCGTATTCTGTCGAGCACGGTGGCCACCGCATCACGTTCCTCGACACACCGGGCCACGCGGCCTTCACCGCGATGCGCGCGAGGGGAGCCAACGTCACCGATATTGTCGTTCTCGTCGTGGCGGCCGACGACGGAATTATGCCGCAGACCGAGGAGGCCATCAGCCACGCGAAAGCGGCTGGCGTGACCATCATCGTCGCGGTGAACAAAGTGGATCTCCCTTCGGCCAACGTGGATCGCGTCAAGCAGCAGTTGCAGGAGCACGATCTGACCCCGGAAGATTGGGGCGGTTCGACCATCGTTTGCCCCGTTTCGGCCACCAAAGGCACAGGGGTGGACCATCTGCTCCAGATGATGGCTCTGCAGGCGGAAGTGCTCGAACTCAAAAGCAGCGCGAAGGTCCCGGCCAGAGCCACTATTATCGAAGCCGAAATGGAGCCCGGCCGGGGTCCAACGGCCACGGTCATCGTCAAGATGGGAACCCTCAAGGTGGGCCAAGCCTTTCTCTGCGGTTTGCAGTGGGGCAAGGTGAAGTCGCTGATCAGCGATCTGGGCAAACCGGTCAAACAGGCCAGCCCGGGCACACCGGTCAAGATCCTCGGTTTCGACGGCCTGCCCAGAGCGGGCGACGAACTCATGGTGATGGAGTCCGATCGCTCTGCGCGCCAACTCAGCGACGAGCGCCAGGAGGAGCAGCGCACCTCCAAACTTGCGGCCCCGCAGCGCGCCACGCTGGAGAGCCTGTTCGACAATCTGGCCGACAACCAACGCAAGGCCTTGCGCGTGGTGCTCAAATCCGACGTGCAGGGATCGCTCGAGGCTCTCCTGCAGTCGCTGGAAGAGATCAAAGCCAAGCAAATCGATCTGGAAATTATCCACGCGGGCGTCGGTCCGATCAGCGAGTCCGACATTCTCCTGGCTACGGCTTCCGATGCCATCGTCGTCGGTTTCGGCGTGAAGGTCGAAAACACTGCGGCCAATGCGGCCAAGCGCGAGGGCGTGCAGATCAAACTTTACAGCATCATCTACGAACTGATCGACCAGATCAAAGAGGCCATGGCAGGCCTGCTCGAACCGGAACTCCGCGAATCCGCCATCGGCCACGCCGAAGTGCGTCAGGTCTTCGACCTGACGAAGGGCATGGTGGCCGGTTGCGTGGTCACCGATGGACGGATTGCCCGCACCGCCCGCGCCCGTGTGCTGCGCCGCCGCCAGCCGATTTACGACGGCGGCATTTCCACCCTGCGCCGCTTCAAGGACGACGTGAAGGAGGTGCGGAATGGTTTCGAGTGCGGCATCAAGCTGGGCGACTTTTCGGAATACGAGCCGGGCGACATCATCGAGTGCTACACGCTCGAAAAAGTCGCCCAAAAACTCGAGTAGCGGGATGCAGGGTCTCTGTCCCTCATCCCTCAACTCGCAACCCTCATCTTCTGCGATGAAACACCGTATGGCTCGCGTGGCCGAAATCCTCAAGCGCGAACTCAGCTCCGCCGTGCTGCGGGAGGTTCCGTCCGACGGTGCGCTCATCACCGTCAATTCCGTTGATGTGTCACCAGACCTACGCAACGCTATCGTCTTCGTCGGCGTGCTCGGCACAGCGGCGCAGCAGAAGCAGGCGCTGCAACGCCTCGAGCATCACCGGGTCGCCCTGCAGGCCGAGTGCGCCAAGCGGGTCATCCTCAAGTTCACTCCACACCTGACGTTCAAACTCGACGAATCACTCGAGCGAGGATCGCGCATTCTGGACATCCTCAACGCGATCGATACCGGGGAGGAGGAACCGTCATGAGCGGAGCAAGTCTCGAGGCGACCTTCGGCCAGATCCGCCACACCCTTGATGCGGCAACCCGCATCTGCGTGGCCAGCCACGTCCGGCCCGACGGCGATGCCTATGGCTGCACCATCGCCATGGCCCTGCATCTCAAGGCCCTCGGCAAGGACGTGACTGTCTGGAACGAAGAGGGAATGACCGACAAGTTCCGCTACCTTCCGGCAAGCTCGCTGGTCGCCGCGCCCCCCGCCGATGGCCGGCATGATTTCGACGTCTTCCTCGCGCTCGACACCTCGACCAAGGAACGACTCGGGCGCGTGCTCAAGGCGACCGGGCAAGTCGCTACGTGGCTCAACATCGACCATCACGTCAGCAACCACCGCTACGGCAATCTCAACTACATCGACGACACGGCGCCGGCCACCGGACAGATCCTCTGCGACTACTTCGACGCGATCGGCGCGGAAATCACGCCAGACATGGCCGGAAACCTCTACGCTGCGATCTCCACCGACACGGGCTCCTTCCAATACGAAAAGACGACGCCGCACACCTTCCGCCTCATCGCCCGACTGGTGGAAACGGGTGCCGATGTGCCCCGCCTTTCGCAGTCGATGTATGACAGCCACCCGCGCCGTCGTCTGGAACTGCTCAAGTCGCTGCTCAACTCCGCACGCTTCGATTGCGATGACCGGGTGGCCAGCTTCAGCCTTTCCCTTGAGACCGCCGAGCGCCTGCGCGTCTTGCCCGAGGACAACGAGGGGTTGATCGATCATCTCCGCGCCGTGGAGGCGGTGCAGATCGCCATTTTTTTCGAGGAACTGCAGGACAACAAAGTGCGGGTCAGTATGCGCTCGAAAGATTCGCGTTACGATGTGTGCCGCATCTGCGCGCTCTTCGGCGGCGGGGGGCATCCCCAAGCGGCCGGAGCCCGCATGGCCGGACCGTTCGCTGCGGCGGAAGAAAAAGTATTGGAGGCTGCCTGTGATGAAGTTCGTGGAAAGCATTGACGGAGTCCTGCTCGTCGACAAGGCGCCGGCCATGACGTCGCATGACGTTGTGGCCATCACGCGCCGCGTGCTCAATACGCGGAAGGTAGGTCATTGCGGAACCCTTGATCCGCTGGCGACCGGGCTTCTCATTATCACCATCGGGCGAGGCACGAAAATCCAGGATCTCCTCATGAGCGAGGACAAGGAATACGTCGGCACCATCCGTCTCGGACAGACCACGACGAGCCAGGACGCCGACGGCACCGTGCTCGAAGAAAAGCCGGTGCCGGAACTGGCCCGCGAGCAGATCGATGCGGCCTTCGACAAATTCCAGGGAGACTTCTACCAGACGCCGCCGATGGTCTCGGCCATCAAGAAGGACGGTGTGCCGCTCTACAAGCTGGCCCGGCAAGGCAAGACAATCGAGCGCGAGCCGCGTCTCGTCCATATCTACGGTCACGAGATTCTTGGCGTCAACCTTCCGGAAGTTGAATTCCGCGTGGTTTGCAGCAAGGGCTTCTACGTCCGCACCTACGCGCACGACATCGGGGAGATTCTCGGCTGCGGGGCCCATATCAAGGCGCTGCGCCGCACGGCCTCCGGAAAATTCCGGGTGGACGGGGTGCTGACAGTGGATGAATTGCGAACGCTGCCCCTCGATCGTATCAAGGCACGTATCCTGAGCCTGCCGGAGGTATCGCGGTTCCGCGGCGTCTGAGGTCGCATGGAGATTTTCAAAGATCTCGCTTCGCTCGGCTCCCTGCGCGGTCCGGTTTATCTGGCCATCGGAATTTTCGACGGCGTGCACCGGGGTCACCAGGCGCTGATCGAAGAAGCTCAGGCCGATGCCAAGAAGACCGGCGGCACGGCGGTGGTCATGACATTCGAGCCGCACCCGATGTTGTTCTTCCAGCGTTCCGAGGCGCCGCGGCGTTTGTCGAATCCGCGGCACAAGGAACTTTTGCTCGAGCGTCAGGGTGTCACGCATCTGGCGGTGTTGCCTTTCGAGGCGGCGCGCGCGGGTCAAACCGCCGAGGAATTCGTCGCGGATTTGCGCGCGGCTTGCCGTCCGCTCGGCGGTGTGGTCGTCGGCGCGGATTGGCGTTTCGGCAAGGAACGAGGAGGGGATGTTGTGCTGCTGAGGCGGATGGGAGGATTCGAAGTCGACGGCATCCCTGCTGTCACGGTCGGCGGCGAGGCGATCTCCAGCACATCCATACGACAAGCGGTCGGACGCGGGGATCTGGTTTCTGCCGAAGCCGCGCTCGGACGTCCCTATGCGGTGTTTGGTCCGGTGGTGGCGGGCGCCCGACGTGGGCACGAACTTGGTTTTCCCACCGCAAACATCGTGGTCGACGGACTGCAGTTGCCGCCCGATGGGGTCTATGCGGTGCAGGCGCGTCTGGGGGAGTCTTGGCTGCGTGGTGTCGCCAATCTTGGGGTTAGGCCGACCATATCCACCGACGCCGCGCGCGTCCTCGAAGTGCATCTGCTCGACTTCAAGGGGGATCTGTATGGCCGTGAGATGGAGGTTCAATTCCTCCGGTTTTTGCGCGGTGAAAAAAAATTCACCTCTCTCGACGAACTCAGGGCACAGATCGCGTGCGATATCGCGCTGGCCTGATGGCCCGGCGAGACTGATGTCCGCCTGGATGCTCTTTACCTTGAGGTCGCGGGGCGGTCGTCCTAGGAGCTTTACCCTCTTCAAAACCCGGCTTCAAGCGACTGCGCTCCGCCACAGTTTGTCACATAAACGTCACACAATACCCTGCAGAAGGTACTTTACTTCTTATCTGAAGCTGACTTAGATTCTTCACGTTGGCAAATTAGATTTTATCCAATTCTCCGACGCGGGTTTCCCCCGTCTGCGCAGTTCGGCGCTTTCCCGATCCATGATTTACACAAGCAAGCATAGTACTAATAGTTTGCGTACCCGCCAAGCGCGGGCCCAAGGGCTTTTTGCCGGGCGATGCGGCATGCATCTCGTTTGCTCCGCAGGCACGTATTCTGCTCACCAAGCCGTTTCGTCGACGTTTTTGACCATTTCGTCGCATTTTTTGAACTCCTACTTGAAAAGCTCCAAATCCGCTTTATAAGTCTGCACCCTTAGTCCAATTCCAACCCGCAGCACGCACCCAAAACATGCCTGACAAACCCGCCA
>JBAXCT010000048.1:0-11039 GCA_037141375.1 Chthoniobacterales bacterium
GGTCGAAGGGATCGTAGGTCAGCAGCGTGATCTGGTCTTCGCCGGCAGCGACAGGAAGCAGTTGGTAGCGCAGGGCGATCCGCGCCGGCAGCTTGGAACGCAGCTCGGGCGCAGCTTGCGCGATACCCGCACCGCCCCAGGCGAGATGAAAGCGCTCGACCAGTTCGCGATAAAAACCGTTCTCGTCGATCTCAGCCGAATCAAGGAGCGCGCGCAGGAGCGATGATTGCGTGCGGGCCGCCTCGGTGAGGGAGGTGGAGAGCTTGTCCTTGTCGCCGGCACCGTGACGCGCCGCCATCTCGACGAGTTCAGGGATCAGAGCCATACAGTGCCTCGGTCAGGGATGGTTGGTCGCGTCTTTCTGAGCTTTGCGCTTTTTTTTGGGGGTGGCCGGCTGCGGAGCGTATTTCTCGTAGTCGATGCCGGCGGGGCGCAGCGGATCGCGCCTCTGGCGGATCTGCGAGTCAGACTCGATTTGCTCCCCGTCAAAAACGACCGGCGTGTCGGCAAAGGCCGGCGCAGCCGCCTTTTCGTACGCATCGTCACCAAGATAACTGCGGTAGCGCTCCTGCCAGCTGGCTTTGGCCATGTCCTCGTTGTTTTCCACAACGGTCGGCTGCAGCAGGACGATGAGTTCCTTGCGCTGCACCTTGCGCGTGGTCTGCTTGAATAAATACCCGAGCACCGGGACGCGCATGAGGAAGGGCACGCCGGAATCGTCGGTCTCCATTCTTTCCACGATCAATCCCCCGAGAACAACCGTGCCGCCGCTCGGCACGGTGACCGTGGTGGTCAAATCCTGCGCGCTGATGATGGGAGCCTTGTTGCCGCCACCGAAATCCGCCTCACCGAGGACATTGTTGTTGGTCTGGGCGATGACGAGGGTCACGTCCTTATCGGAATTGATCATGGGCACAACCTCGAGTTTGAGCAGCACGTCCTTGTAGGTGATATTGGCCGTAATGCCGGCGTTCTGGTTGACCGCGCTACCGCTGAGCGATGTCGAGGTCAGCGTGCTGCTGGTGAAAGGAATCTGCTGGCCGGAGCTGATGACCGCCTTCTTGTTGTTCGTGGTGTAAACCACGGGGCGGGAGAGAATCTTGAACTTTCCGGTCTTTTCGAGCGCGCGCGCATAGACATCGACCGCATCGGCGATCGAACCGTAAACGGTGAGACCCTGCAGATTTTGGAACCGTTGGGGTTTGATAAGATCGGCGGGAGTCGGGAGATTGCTGCCGGGCGTGAGCAGAGAGTTGATGATCGAGCCGGCTGCGCCAGTTCCGGCTCCGTTGTTGACGTATTTGAGAAAGTAGCTGAATCCGAAGTCCATGCTGTCATCGAGGCTGAGTTCGCCGATCACGGCTGCGAGGTAGACTTGGCGCGGACGCACATCAAGCATGTCGAGAAGTTGCGCCGTTTTCTGGCGGCTATCGGGCGGGCCGATGACAATGATGGAGTTGGCGCTTTTGTCGGCGATAATTTTGGTCTTGCCGACGACAATCGACTCGGGCGCGACATCCTGCGTTGGTTCCTTCAGTCGATCCGCGACACTCATTCCGCCGGAACCACCGTCAAGCCCATTGTTGCCGATGCCTTGGCCGCTGCCCGCTCCCTCCGAAACCAGTGAGCCGGCATTGGCGCCACCACGTTTTCCAGAACTGGTCGAGCCGCTAGATTTGTCGCCGCCGTCGTCGAGAAGATCGGCCAGAACCGGCAGGATGTCGGACGCGGAGACAAACTTGAGCGGACGCTCCAGAACCGAGTCCATCGGAACAGGGGCATCCAGCGCGTCGATCAGGCCTTTGATGTAAGGGAAGTTGATCGGGCGGGTGACGACAAGGATGCGGTTGGTGCGGGGATCAGCGACTAGTTGGGTTTCGCCAACGATGAGATTGGATTCAAATTGTCCGGCACCCGCGGGGGAGAGGGATGCTTGGATGATCTGTCCTTGGGCATCGACCTGAGGTTGCGCGGGCGGTTGGCCCGGTTGGCTGGGCGCTTTGGCCGCACCCCCCTCACGCTTGTCGATGAGCCCCTGCAAAACTTCCACGACCTTCTCGGCATCCGCACGCTTCAGGCTGATCCACTCCGTCATCACCTTGGCCGGAGGAACATCGATGAGTCCCTGCAGCGCGATCAACTTCCGCACCATGGATGTTGTCTCGACGACAAGCACCGCCTGCACATTGGGCACCGCAGTGAAGTTCGCAAATGGCTTGGGCGGGCTCACATAGTTCTGGAAAATTGTTACCGCGTCAGCCGGCGCGAGATAATTGAGCTTCATAAAATAGCTGACCACCTGCTCGTCGTCGGGCAACATGGAGGGGGACGAGTAGATCGGGATACCTTCCGAACGCGGAAACTTGGCGGGACCGAGAATCTTCTGCGTTTTGTCATCGACCGGAACAAAAGTGTATCCGTTCAGCAGCAGCGAAGCTTCAATCAACCGGATGGCCTCGCTGCGCGGAACCTCACCGGGGACAGCGATCATCAAGGTCGGCCCGGTAGCGACAGCCGAGTCGCGGATAAGGCGCTTGCCGGTTAGAACCTCGTAGAGGCTGAGGATTTCGGTGACAGGCGTGTTTTGGAAATTGAGTTGTACGGTGGACTCAGGGGCAGGGGGAGCGGGCGCAGCAGGAGCAGGCGCGACAGCGGGGGCGGGAGCTGCGGGGACCGCGGGAGCAGGGGCAGGCGGCGTAACAGCTTGATCCTGAGCAACAACATCTTGTTCATTAGAAGTTTGCGCCGAAGCGATCAGCGAAGCCGCAAACCAGAATGATGCGTAAAGCGGCAGGATGAAGGCTGAAAATTGGCGTGCCACTAAAGCAGTTAAGCAGGGATGCCGTATTTACTCAAGGTGACGCTGGAATAATGGCGCGACGCCTAATGACGCGCGGCGCGGGCATGGCCGGTTGCCCGCCGGGTTGCTGCACTTGCTGACCAGGATTGGGGGCACCGGGAGCGCCAGCCTGCACTTGCTGACCAGGCACCGGAGCAGGCTGACCCGGCATGCCGGGCACTTGAGGCGGAAGTCGCACGGGTTGAGGAACCCCCTGCCGGAACTGCTGCGGCATACCCATCTGAGGAACAGCGGCCACCGCCGCGGGAGCATCAAATTTGATCGTGCCCTGTTCCGCGCCGAGTTTGATGGTTGCGGAAGCATCGGCCAGCTTCTCCTTACGCTCGTCGACCTGAACCAACAAAAGGCCAGCCGCATTGGCGGCATTTTTTTTCACGGTGAATGACTGCTGGGTGGCGCGTTCGCGCACGTAGACCAATTGCTCACCGTCAACCTGCGCGATCCCGACCAAGACAAAGCGCTGGGCCAGGCCTGCCGACTCCGTGGGCGGCGCGATGGACTCTAGTTGGAAAGGTGATTTTTCCCACAGGATGGCATAGCGCGCGAGCGGAAAACTGGGGGGTACAGGGCCCTCTGGAGCTTCCTCTTTTTGCGCTGTTGCGGCTCCAGCCGGAGGAGTTGGGGTCTCCTTGGCCTCTGCAGCTTTCGGGTCGGCCGGAGAGCTTGCCGCTTGGGCCGCAGGATCGGCTTGCCCAGATTTCTCGACAGGCCTGGTTTCCATCGTCGGCACGACCAGCATTTTTTTGGCCGCATCGTCCGGCGCAGGTTCGCCGCGCACGGCGCCCGCGAGAACAAGCATAAATAAAAGATGGTTGAAAGTTCTCATGGGGTCGGCGCATTGACCGGTCTATACCAGCGAGCAACCTCGACGTCGGCGATGACATCCGGCGGTTCGGGCGCGCTCTTGATCCGAAGCAGTTTGATCGCGCGGAATGCTTCCGGCTGCTGCAGCTCGGCAAGCCACTTGACGAGAGCCTCCATCTTTCCTTTGACCTGCGAGGCGTCGTAGACCTCGGCATACTGCTCGCCGGATTGCACAGGGCCACCGCCGCGGCGCGTGTAGGTGAGCCCGCTTTTTTTGGCGGTGCTCTCCACGAATTCGGTGAACTTCGTGTCGTCGTCGATCGAAGAGACATCATCGGTCGGCTGCTTTTCTTCCAGCCAGCGCGCCCGCTCGTCCCACATCGATTTCTGTGCGAGAACCGATCGATTTTCCGCCAACTGGGCGGAAAGTTTGGAGATATTGGAATGCAGGGCGCTCTGGCGCGCGAGGAACATCTGCAAGGCAACGGCGTTGAGCAGCACGAAAAGCGCGCCGAGCAGAGCGATCAGCAGATTTTTTTCCTTAGATGTGAGGGCTCTCATTGTTCTTGTCGGTTTTCTCTCCCGCCGCGCCTCTGCGCACCCCATCGATCTGGAAGCGGGCACTGCCGTTCTGCAATGACTTCGGGTTGTCCGCAGTCCAGTCGTAATAGGCCTGCATCTCGACATTTTTTTTCACTTCATCCTGGAATTTTTGCGCGGCCGGGAACGTCGAGGCCTCGCCTTGGATGACCACGTGCCCGAGGTTCATTTCGAGAAGGATGAAACGGACGCCGTCTTTGGGCAGGAGTCGCGCGGATTGGTACAAGACTTCCAGCGGGTAGCCCGACGGATCGAGCGCCGCCTGCAGCGAGTCCCAGCGCTGCATCGCATCCTTCGTCGATGAGACAGCCGGGGCATCCCTGTCGAGTTCCGCCTGCAACCCTCGGGCCCGCCAGTGCAGCCAAAGTGTCTGCCCGGCCAGAACCAGCACGATGGCGAGGTAGACGGCGGCGGCGGCGAAAGCCAAGCGCTGACGCCTTGCTCCGATCGCCTTGGTCAACTGCAGGGCACGCACGGGCAGAGGGATGCATTCGACTGCCTTATCCGGCCAAACTGGCGCGGGCAGCGGTTGGACCTTGGCAGGCAAACCGCCAGCCGCCTGCCATTCCCCCGGATCAAGTTCCTCTCCGTCTTGGGTGTAAAAAACCGCGGATGAAATTGCCGGGGTCATGCGGCCAGCCTCAAGCGCCGCCAGCATCAGCCAAACCTCCTGCACCATGCCGCTGCCGGGTTGTTCTGCACACAGCGGCTGGAAGTGCACCAAGTCGGTGCCGCGGGTGACGGCCACCACCCAGTTCCCATCCTCGCGCCAAAGATGGACGCTATCCGCCGCGAGCGGCAGACAGGTTGGCGAGACCGCATAGTCAATCACATCGCCGTGCCAGTAACGCGGTGCCAGATGCGGTGGCAGCACAATGACGTGCAACAAAGCCTCGTTCCCGTCGCGCGCAATTTCCCGCCAAGCAAAAGTCGTCTCCTCTGGACTGCGGCCCGCCATGCCGCGCAATTCGAGTTGCGTGAAGATCAGGTCGCGAAACAAGCCGGGATCATCGGCCGGGACCCAGAACGAGAGTGAGAAAGCGCGGCGCACCGGGACGGCAATGAGGGCGCCGGCAGCGGGCTTGAGTTCGCCCAACTCGACCGCCTCGCCACAGGCGCTCCAGGCACCCGCCTCATCACGCTGCCATTTTTGCCAGCCTCCGGCGGACGGACGATAGATCGCCGCCGCAGACATCGTGGCCGCCGGTTTTATTTTTCCTCCCATAACAGGTAGTTGGTACTTTGACCTTCGCCGGTTTCCGCAACGACAGAGATCAGCCTTTCACACTCCCCCACTATACCCCGGCTATCAATTCTTTTGACCGTGCTCTCCGTTGTCAAACGGCCTGCGACTTGGTCTGGCGGAAGGGAAGATGCCTGAAGCCAGCCGTTGAGTTGCTGGATATCCTTGAACTTGAAATCGTCCTCGGAGGGTTCGACACCGTCGCCTCCGAGTCGCATGCGCAGGATGCCGCCGACCATCTCCGGCGTGAGACCGGTGGCCGCTTGCAGGACATCGGAGTCGGCCTCGTTCACGTCGATCTTTCCATCGCCGAAAATGGTGAAAGCCTCGCGCCAGCCGGGATGCACCGCCGTGAGCGCATCCATGCCCAGGACGCGTCCCATCTCGTCGACCGAGCGGAAGAAGCGATTGGCCGGCGCGTCACTAATGCCTGCCTCCTCGTATTCCGCCTGCTCCGCACCATTGAGACGTCGGCCGATATCGTTGTCCACCCAGTCGATGAGGCGGTCGATCAGCACATCGGCTTCGTCGTTGCTGAGACCCCAGAGGATGAAAAGATTTTTCAGCACGACGGTGTCTTGCGCGGCCAGCAACTGGTTGATGTTGAAGCGGGCCCCCTCGCCGCGGATGCGCACACGGAGGCGTTCACCAGGACGGATCTCCCGATCGAGCAGCGCAGTATCCTCGCGCGTCACCTGCGGGTGCAGGCCGAGCGCCACGCCGCTGAGGGCAAGTTCCCTCGCCGCCATCACCCGAACATCGGCAGAACCGGACTCCATCTCGGTGTTGACCAGATTGGAAACCCAGAGCACCGAGAAGGAAAGTATGGCGATAGCCCAGAGGACGAGCAGGAGAGCAGCCCCGCTGGCGGGAGTGGAAACTCGGCGGCTCATGGTGTCGGGGGCTGCGGTTCCGGTGGCGTTGGCGACGGCGCGCCCTCTGCCGGTTGGGCCGGCGGCTGGTATTCTTTGACCGGGGGAATCCAGAACATGTAGGTGCGGGGAACTTCTTCGCCGAGTTCCGTGAAGGTCAATTCGACCAGCGGTGGACGGCCGCGACCTTCCTCCCACGCATCCAACCACTCCATCTGAGCCTGATCGTAAAATCGCCAGCGCACCTCGCGCAAATCCGGCATCAGCCGCAGCCATTTGCCTTTTTCCACCGCATTGCGAAGCTCCGCCTCGCTCAGCGATGAGGGAAGTGTCAGCAGACTAAACTGCATGCCACCTCCGAGGCGCGGCACGGCGGAGAGCATAATGGTCCCGGCGGAAGGTGATCCATAGCCCCAAGCGAACACTCCGGGGGCATCGCGCAAAACGATCTCGGGAGCACCCTTCCCGTCGAGCATCCGGATCCCTCCGGTGATCTGCGCCGTCGCAGGAAGGTTGTGGAAGGTGCGACGGAGCAGGTTGACGAAGGCGTTGCGTCGCTGCGACTGCAGGTTCTCGTCGGCCAGCACGGCCGAGGCCCGGACCGCAGCGCTCACGACGGAATAAACACCGCCCGCGAGAAGAACGAAGATCCCCACCACGACGACCATCTCGAAAAGGGTGAAGCCATGCCGCCGGGCACGATGTTGCGGGGCTCTGATCTTCATGGCTGGTAGCGGAGAAACTCCTCCTTCCAAGTCTGCTCCTCACCCTGCTCTTTCCAAACGGCTTTGACCATCACCCGCCAGATTCCAACAAGCGGCTGGTCGTCTTTATTGCGCAGATCCTCGACCGGTTCGGCTGAGCTTGTGTATTTCACACCCAGAGCGTCCGGTTCCGTCTCGCGCCCCGACTGCAACTCCTCGATGGGCAGCAACATCGCCTGATCGAGAAGGGATTCAATCTGCTGGCGGATCTCGTCATTGCGTCGTAATGCGTTGCTCGCCGCGAAGGAACGGTCGAGGGCCAGGGCCAGCCCCCCCACGGCGAGGACAAACATGGCCAACGCCACAAGCACCTCGAGCAAAGTGAAACCGCCGCGCCTCATGGGATGCTGTAGCTCTCCTCGCTGATGCCGGCTGTGAGCGGATCAAACGCGACCTCCATCCAGTCGTCATTGTGTTCGAGACGAAAAGTGATCGGCTCGCAGAGACCGGTGGGCTGGAACAACCATTGCTGGCCGTCGGGACGGAGCGGTTTTTCCCCGCCGTAGGGAATGATGACATACGACATTCCCTCCGGCAGGTCGAAAATCTCGGAGGGCTCTTTGTCGCCTGCGCGGAGGACCCCGAATCCCTCCTTGTCGAAAATGACGGCGGCCGATCGGCCCGTGGTCATGGCTTCGGTCCGGGCCGTCTTGGCGAAGACGAGGAGCTCGCGCACGACATCACGCAAGCGTTGCTCGCGCGTGAAACCCGAGGAAAGCGGAATCGTCACGCCGATAAGCAGCGCGATGATCGCGACGACCAGCACGATCTCGATGAGCGTGTAGCCGTAGGTACGCGGCAACTTGGTCATGGCCGCCTGGCCGCCGCTCAGTTGTCGGAGGACTTTTTGTTGGTGATGTCGTCCCCGCCACCCTCCACACGATCAGGCCCTTTGGAAACGAGGTCGAAACCACGCGGGTTGAGTTTGCCTGGGTTGGCGTAAATATACTTCTCGCCCCAAGGGTCGAGCGGGGCGCTCTCGAGAAGTTGGATCCAGCGGCGGGGCGCAGGTTCGCCCGAAGGACGTTTGACCAAAGCCTCAAGCCCCTGCGCGGTGGTCGGCATGCGCATGTTTTGCATCTCGTAAGTGCGCAGCTGCGTGCTGATCGCCTGGAAGTCCGCATCGACGCGGCTTATTTTGGCCACCTCAAGATTGCCGACGAGCAGGTAGATCGCTGAGCCAACGAGCACGGCAATGATGCCGAGCACGAGCATGATCTCGAAGAGGGTGTAGCCGGCGGAAGCGAGGCGGCGCGAGCGCGGAACGATGGAAGTCATAGACTCGGATAACGATGCGCCGTGCAAAGCCGCTTGTCAAAGCCGCTCACAGCGAACCAGCGCCGGTTCCCCAGAATTCGTTCAAGGCGCCAGCCGGGCTCTCCGGGGGTGCGGAAACCGGCGGGAGAGGAGGTTCCTCCAGCGGCGAGGTGTCCGACGATGGAAGATCGGAGACGGGCAGGGAAAGGTCGGGTTCGCGCACGGTCGGCGGGTAGGAAAGTTCCAGAACGGCCTCGCGCAGGTAGGTTTTGTTGCGGTAGCCCGCGTTGACCGGCGAGCGCAGTTCCAGCAGGATGGAATTTTCGCCCGGCAGGAGCAGGTCGGCCGGGATGTGAGCGCTGGCATGGCGCCAGCCGGCGAACTCCGCCTCGCGGCCGGAAAAACCGAGGTGCCCGGGATCCTCCAGCGTGGGAACATCAATAGCCAGCGGAGCAACTTCCTGCCCGTTGACCACAAGCCACACTTCCTGATCAAGAAAAACGCCGGCCACCGAAGCCTCCAGACGCGCGAGCAGCGGCGACTGCTTGAGCGTTGTAACTAAATCAATATTCGGAGTGAGTAGTTCGGCTTTTTCCGTTAAGGCGGCCCGGATCACCCGGTCACGCCATTCGTCTTGCAGAACGGGCCGCGGGCCACCATCGACATCCGCTTCGGCCAAGGTGAGACGCGAGGCGGTGACGACGACAGGCACGTAGCGGGAAGCGGAGGCCAGCATGGTGCGCTCGGAGACCCACTCGAACTTGACGCGGTCGACGTTGAGGTCGGTACCACCCTGCAGCAACAGCGTGCCGTTGCCTCCCAGTCTGGAGGCACTGACGAGCAAAGGGCGCTGATTGGCCACGCCGAGACCTTCGCCCAGATTTTCCGCGATAACCTCTGGCGTGTACTGACCATCGCGCTGCCATTCAACCCGCAAACCCTTCCCCTGCGCCTCATCGAAAACAAAATGCACGAGGAGATCGCGTCCGTCCGGCGGCGATAAACGGAAGGCGATCCGCGTGCCGATGCCGGGGGCGGAGACCGGCGCACCATGCATCCATGACGGGATCGGTTGGGAGGCATCGAACGGGAGATCTACCGTAAAAATCGCGTCATCCTGCGCCCAAACCATGGCCGAAAGAAATACGGCCAGCAGGGCGGCGGCAAACGGACGGAACTGCGGGGAGGCCTTCATTGGGAAATGTTTGGCTGGGGTTCGGATACCATACCCCCCGGCAGGAAATCTTGAAAGAAAGAATCATCCAATAAGGCCTTGAAAAGATCCGGGGGGAGCACGCCCCGTGCTCTCTCCAAAAAGGCTTGCGCCGTGGCCTTGTCGCCTTTGATAAGGGCGTCCGCCGCAGCAAAAAAGAGCCACTCGGGAGGAATAACTTTGTCTTGCAAGGAAGGCACAACTACATTTGCGCCAACACCTTGCTGAAGACGAATTCCTGATAACCCGGCCTTCACCGTGGCCACCATCATACTATCGGATTTGGACACCCTCTCCAACGCCTTCTGATAGTTTCCCAGAGCCAAGGCCGGTTGTCCGACCGCGCGGAAAAATTCAGCCAAAGCGTAGTATGAGGCCGGGTTGAGGGGATCAGCCGCCCGGCCTTTGTCGACGAGCGCCAGCACCTCATCCTGCGATGTTGCGGCCCGGCCGCCCTTGACCCGGGCGGTCTGGCAGAGCACCAGCAGGGCGTAGGCATTGGCCCTTTCCTCGCCGCGCGACAGCGAGCGCTGGGCTGCCTCGGCTGCGGCCTCGGTTTCACCGAGTTCCAGCAGGCAGAGCCCCCGCTGGTAATCCAACCCCTTCAGCAAAGTGTCAGCCTCGGCCGCAGAAGCAAAAAGGTCCAGAGCCTTGCGATGATCACCGGCAAAGCGGGCGGCAAACGCCTGCTCGACGATTTCTCGCGCGGCCCGCTGCTCCTTGGCGACCGTCTGCCCGTCGGCGGCAGGCATCGGACGGGAGGCCGTTTTTTTTGCCGTGAAGACACCGGCCGCAAAGGCCAGACAGGCGAGAAAAAGCACGGCGAGCCCGAGGAGCAATTTGCGCAAGGTTTCCAGCCACATGCATCCATGCAAAGCCCGAGACCGAGCCCGCGTCAAGATCGCCGCCGCTTTGGGATTGATGCCGGAGGATCCATCGGCAAGTCTTCTCCTCGCGGCGGGATGGCCGCCTTTCGCTTTTATGCCGAGCCTCGATATTTTCCTGCAGCCCGAAATCTTCCTCGTCTGGACCTCGGTCCTAAAGACGTCGGTCCTGCTCGGTATCGTCCTGACCATGGTGGCCTACTCGGTCTGGGCGGAACGCAAGGTCAGCGCCTTCATCCAGGATCGCATCGGCCCCAACCGGGTGGGCTGGGCTGGGCTGGTCCAACCCGTCGCCGATGGCATCAAGTTGCTGCTCAAGGAAAACTTCGTCCCGGCCGGGGTAAATAAATTTTATTTCAGCATCGCGCCAAGCCTCGCCATGGTGCCGGCCATTCTGGTCCTGGCGGTGTTGCCCTTCGGCAGTACTCTTTTCGGGGTGCCCATGGTCATCGCCAATCTTGATATCGGCGTCCTCTGGGTGTTCGCCGTCTCCTCCCTCGGCGTCTATGGCATCGTCCTCGCCGGGTGGTCGTCGAATTCAA
>JBAXCT010000049.1:0-11015 GCA_037141375.1 Chthoniobacterales bacterium
GCCTCGCGCTTGCCCATCCAGCGGGCGATCCAGATGCATGCCTCGTAGAGAACGACCATCGGCGCGCCCATGAGCAGGAGGGTGAAGATATCCGAAGTCGGTGTGATCACCGCAGCCAAAGCGAATACAACGACGATGGCATAGGGACGGGTGCTTTTCATCTGCGCGTAATCGAGCAGACCGACCTTGACCAGGGCCAGCACCACGACCGGCAACTCGAAGGCCAAGCCGAAGGCCAGAACGAACTGGGTAGTGAAGCTGTAATACTCCCCCACGGTCCAGGTGGGATGCCAACGCATGGCTTGGGCGTCGCGGTAGAAAAAATCCAGCGTGGAAGGCAGTACGCCGTAAAACGCGAAGGCGGCCCCGGCCAAAAAAAGACCGAAACCGACCGCCGACGCGGCCAACACCACCTTCCTCTCCCGCAAGCTCAGCGCCGGAAGCACAAACTCCGCCAGAAAATAAAGCAACGCCGGAAACGCAACAATGAGCCCCGCGTAAAAGGAAAGCTTGAGCGAAATTGTCATGGAGTCGGCCACGCCCAGCGACTGCAATCCGGAAGCCTGCGCTGGATCGACCGCGATGAGCGGCGCCTGGACGAAACCGGCGATCTCGGAGCGGAAAGCGAAGGCTGCTGTCATGCAGACGGAGAGCGCGACCGCCATGCGAACCACCATGCTGCGCAGGTCCTCCACGTGCTCGAGGAAGGGCTTGGGTGTGTCCCGCTCATCGCGAAACTTCAGGAACTTGTGCAGGCTCACCGCAGATAACCTCCCGCGGCCAACCGAGCGTAAACACCCAGCGTGTTGGCATCCTCGATGATCCGGTCGGCCACCATTCTCCGAAGTTCCTCCGCTGAAAATGCTTTGATCTCGAGGATCTTCTCCTCGCATTCATGCGCGACGATCCCGCGATCCCACCCTACGTCCGTGGCCAGAAATTGGTGCGCATGCTCATCGGTAAAACCGGGTGAGGTGTAAAAGCATCCGAGATACTCGAGTCGACCTTGGACGACGCAACCAGACTCCTCGACGAGTTCGCGACGAGCAGCCTCCTCGCAAGCCTCGGGCGACGACTCACCGTCAACCTGACCGGCGGGGAATTGCCAGAAATCGCGGCGGGCAGGGACACGCTCCTCGCGGATCAAAACAAACGAGCCATCAAGCAGCCGGGGCGCGACCGTGACGCCGACTTTGCGGGTCGCTCTGATCCAGGTGCGCCCGTCCTCGCTCGAAGGCGTGCGCACGTGCTCTTCGACGACCCGGAGATGAGGCGAGTCGAGCAGCACCTCCTCGCGGAGAACTTCCCAGCCTGCGGGCTCCATCATCGGGCGACAGCCGAAAGGTGTTTCAGCCACCAGGCTAGACGCTCTGCCACCCTCCCCGGCGCGGGAGCACCCTCCGCCGTGCGCGCCTCGAGGGATCGGCGGGCATCGAGGCAATCCATCGCATCCCTGCCGAACAAATCACTCGCCGCCCTGAGATCATCGTTGCTCAAATCCCGCAGCGTGACCCCGCGCTGGATGCTTAGGGCGACCAATTTTCCAACCACCTCGTGCGCCTCGCGGAAGGGGAGCCCGCGACAGACCAAATGGTCGGCCCAATCGGTGGCGACGAGCAAAGCATCGCCCGAGGCCTCGGACATGCGCTGCGGATTCCACTCCGCCGCCGCGAACATCTCGGCCAGGATACCGAGCGAGGCGCCGAGCGTGTCGGCCGAATCGAAGACCGGCTCTTTGTCCTCCTGCAGATCGCGGTTGTAGGCCAGAGGCAAACCCTTGAGCATGGTCAGCAGCGAAAGCAGATTGCCATAAAGCCGCCCGGTCTTCCCCCTCGCCAACTCGGCGATGTCGGGATTCTTTTTCTGCGGCATGAGGCTCGACCCGGTGGTGTGCTTGTCGCTCAGACGGAGGAACCCGAACTCGGCAGAATTCCATAGAACGACGTCTTCGCAGAGACGCGAGAGATGCATCCCGGCGATGGCGCAGGCGGAGAGAAACTCGCAGGCGAAGTCGCGATCGGAGACGGCGTCCATGCTGTTTTGCGTCACCGAAGCGAAGCCGAGTTCCCGGGCCATGGCAGCACGATCAAGCACGATGGTCGAACCGGCCAGCGCACCCGAACCCAAAGGAAAAACATCTGCGCGGCGGCCGGCATCGGCCAAGCGGCCCGCATCGCGTTCGAGCATCTCGATGTAGGCCAGCAAATGGTGGGCGGCCGGAACGGGCTGCGCCCTCTGCAGATGCGTGTAGCCGGGCATGATGGCCCCATCGGCCCGCTCGGCCAATCCGAGCAAAGACAACTGCAGTGCGCGCACCGATGAGACCAGCGAGGCAACCTCCTCGCGCAGCCAGAGACGCAGATCAAGGGCGACCTGATCGTTGCGCGAACGCGCGGTGTGCAGCTTTCCCCCGGCGGTCCCGATTTTTGCGGTCAGGGCCGACTCGATATTCATGTGCACGTCCTCGAGTTCCTCCCGCCACCGAAAGGTACCCGCCCTCACCTCCTCGGCAATGGAATCTAGTCCGCCAACGATCGCGTCGAGTTCCTTCTGGTCGAGCAATCCCGCGTGATGCAGTCCGCGCGCATGCGCTTGGGAACCTTTGATGTCGTGCAAAGCAAGGCGGCGGTCAAAGGAAACGGACTCCGCGTAGGCACGGAGACGGGCCGAAGGATCCTGCGAAAATCTTCCGTGCCACATAGTCAATGCGCCGCAGCGACCATCTCGCGGCCGCCTCTCCGGCAAGCGCCCTTGAGCCGCAGTTCATCGCATCGCGCCTCGATGCGCACCTGCTTGTTGGCCGGGGTGAATCCCATCCGCTTGGCCATGCAGTTCTCGAGCAGTTCCATGTTGAGGTCCTCGAATTCCAAAATGCTCTGGCAATCGATGCAGATGAGATGGTTGTGGTGCGGATGGTCGACGAAGTTCGGGTCGTAGACCTTTCGCCCCTGGGCGAGGTCCAGTTCCCGCAGCAGCCCGCTACCCACCAAGATCGGCAAGGTGCGGTAAACTGTGGCCCGGCTCACCGTAGGATCGACTTGGCGGGACATCTCCAAAAGTTCGTCGGCGGTGTAATGGCGGTCGGTGCTGAACGCCGCCTCAATGATCGCATCACGCTGCGTGGTCTTGCGCAGACCTTTGCTGGCAAGGAAATCCCGAATCTGATTGCGCACGAGCTCGTCCATGGGTCGGAGACCGCGATCGGGACTCCATGGAGCATAATCCGTGCACCCACCCCACAGGTCAAGAACGGGACAACCAGCGCGAAATTTCTCCCGCCACCGCCCCGCGGCGTGCATACTCCGCCGGTGGTCGCAAACGAACCGGGCACAGACGATTTGAAAAAGCAGGCGGCGATTTATGCCGTCCGCTACGTGGAGCCCGGCATGACCGTCGGTCTTGGCACGGGGTCAACAGCCGTCCATGCCGTCCGCGAGATCGCCCGGCTCCATGCGGCCGGCCAACTCGGCGGAATCCGAACTTTCGCCACCTCCGCGGAGATCGAACGCATTGCGAGGGATGCCGGACTGCCCCTCATCGGACCGGAAGGCCCGGCAGCCATCGATATCACCATTGACGGGGCGGACGAGGTCGATCCCCTACTCAATCTGATCAAAGGTGGAGGCGGTGCGCTGCTCCACGAAAAGATTGTGGCCCAAGCTACGCGCCGGCAAATCATTGTGGTGGACGAATCGAAATTATCGCCCTGCCTCGGCACGAAACACGCGTTGCCGGTCGAGGTTTTCCCTTTCGGCTGCGAGGCACAGCTTTCGTTTTTGACAGCGCTCGGAGGACATCCGGTCTTGCGCATCGGCCGCGACGGCGCTGCCTTCGTCACGGACGAGGGCAACATCATCTACGATTGCCAATGCGGGCCCCTCGCGGATCCCGAGGAATTCGCGGCTGAACTCGAGGCCCGCGCCGGAATTGCCGGCCATGGTCTTTTCCTCGGACTGACCGATGATCTCATCGTCGCGGGGGCGCGAGGGATCAAACACCTCCAATGGGATCGCGAGAGCGGCGTGGTGACCGTGGTTGCAGGCTAAACGGCGCGTCAGCGCCAGAGTTTGGAAAGGCGGGCCACAGGCGTTGGCGCGATGCCGAGCCCGTCCGGGGCGTAATGAGCCACCCCATTGAAGAGCACGAGCCTCGCGTTGGAAGGACCCCGAAAATCCACGATGCTCAACGAGGCGGGGCTGAGGTCGAGATGATCGCGGTAGCGCCGCGGGTCGAAGCCGAGCAGGGCGCCGAGGAGCAGACGGATCGTTGCCTTGTGGGAGACGATGCAAATTATTTCGCCGGGATGCGCGGCGACCACCGCGAGCAACGCGGGCATCGCACGAGCCGTAACGGCCAGACCGGTTTCGCCGCCCTCGGGAGCGAAGTTATACGGATCCCTCTCCCATGCCTCATACATCGCCGCGTATTGCTGCTCCGCCTCCACGCGCTTCAAGCCCTCCCACACCCCGTGGTTGATCTCGAGAAAACCGGGGTCGGGGCGCACGACGCCCCCGTGCGGCGCGGACAGAATCTCCGCTGTCTCCATCGTCCGCCCGAGCGGCGAAGCGTAAAAAGCGGCGATCGGAAGCGGGGCCAGACGGGTGGCCAAGGCACGCACTTGCGCGCGTCCCTCCTCGCTGAGTTCCACGTCAGTCGCACCCGCGAACCTGTCCTCCGCGGAGAGGACGGTGGCGCCGTGCCGGACCAATAAAACGCGCGTTGTCATTCCTGCAAAGAAACCAGGCAGGGACGCCATCCCGCGACATGATCGAGGCATTCCGCGATGGCCGGCGCAAGGAGCGAAAGGCATTCCGCGATGGCCGACGGGCGCCCCGGGAGGTTCACGATGAGCGAACGGCCCGCAATCCCCGCGGTGGCGCGGGAGAGGATGGCGGTTGGGACATTGGCGAACGACTTTGCCCTCATGATCTCACCAAAACCCGGCAATTCTTTTTCCAGCACAGATCTGGTCGCCTCGGGCGTGACGTCGCGGGAAGAGGGGCCCGTGCCCCCGGTCGTCAAGATGAGCGGAATTTCTTGCGCCACGAAAAGACGCAACGCCGCCTCGATCTGGCCGGCCTCGTCGGGAAGTACCCGGATTTGGAAATCCATCGGATCGGCGAAGAATCCACGCAGCACGCGCTCGATCTCGGGACCACTCTTATCGTCGTAGACTCCGGCGGCGACGCGGTCGCTCAAGGTGATGCGGCCGATGGTCAAAACGCGAGCGGACATGCACGCACACTAGCGGACGAGCGGCTTCCGCCCTACAAAAAAGCGCAGCAAAACCATTGACACCACAACCCGTTGTGTTACCAAATCCAGTCAGAGGTTTTCAAACACCATGCGTTGCCCCCGCTGCGGAGATATGAATGACCGCGTGATCGACTCACGCGCCATTCAAGATGGCGAGCGGATCCGCCGCCGACGCCAGTGCGTCGCGTGCTCCACCCGCTACACCACCTACGAAGAGATGGAGCAGATCGAACTGCGCGTGCTCAAGCGTAACGGACGGCTTGAGCCCTTCCACCGCTACAAGATCCTCACCAGCCTTTCCAAGGCGTGCGAAAAGCGCCCGATCAAGCTCGATGTGCTGGAGCGCATCGTGGACGAAGTTGTTACCGAAATCGGTGCGGAGACCGGCCGCGAGGTCCCCAGTCGCCTCATCGGGCTGCGTGCCATGGAAAAGCTGCAGGCCATCGATCCCGTGGCTTATGTGCGCTATGCCTCGATCTACCGGCAATTCCAGGAGGCTGGCGAATTCGTCGACGAGGTCGAGCAGATGAAGCACCGCAGCCCGCGACGTGCGGATCAACCGGAACTTTTTTCCGTTCCACCCAAGGCGCCGCCCGTCACCGCAACCGCATGATCGCCTTGGCCGACAAACTCCCCCTCGTGCGCTTGCCCGACCGGCGTGCGGTGCGCTTTGAACGCGCATGGCTCGAGCGCGCGGTGGCCGAAGCGGCCGACGGCGCGGGCTACCAGCGTTGGTGGCTGGCCCCGCATGTCGCCGAGAGCGTGACCAGCTATCTGGAACTAGAGTTTGAGGATAATGTGATCGGCAGCCAATGCCTGCGCACTCTTGTCGCCAGCGTCCTGCAGGTCATCGGCTACCCCGAGGTGGCCCGCACCTTCCGGTTGCCCGATCCGCCCCTGCGCATTTCCCTCGACGCGCTGGCCGAGTCGGCCGGCGCTGGCTACGAGTTGGCTTTTTTCAACACGCTCGACGACACCTTGCGCCGTATCCTCTCGGGTCGGGCGGCGCGCGTCGAACTGTGCGACCTCACCGAATGCGTCAAGCGCCTGCGCCGCGCCCGTGCCTGGCGCAAGGACTGCGCCGCGCTGCGCAACGAGATCGTGGCCCACGTGCGCGGGCAGGCCGAGCGTTTGCGCGGAAAACGCGCGCTCGACTTGGAACTGACATGACCATTTTCGAACGCATCGCCGCAGGCGAGATCCCGGCCAACATCGTGCACCAAGACAGCGAAGTGCTGGCCTTCCACGATATCAACCCGCAGGCGCCCGTTCATATTCTTGTGGTGCCGAAGCGCCTCATTTCGTGCGTCGGCGAGGCCCAGGACACCGACGAGGCCGTACTCGGAAAATTACTCTTGGCCGCACGCGACATCGCCAAGTCGCAGGGCTTGGATCGCAGCGGCTACCGCTTGGTGATCAACAACGGGCCGGATGCCGGCGAAGCGGTGCCCCATCTTCATGTCCACCTGCTCGGCGGTCGCCCTCTCGACTGGCCTCCGGGCTAGACCGCGGGAGCTCCGAGCCAGCGGGATAAACCACCCCGCTGGACAATCCACCGCCACATCAGCCACCCGGCGGCTACACCGAGAAGGATGCCGGCCGCAACATCGGACACGTGGTGCGCGTTGAGTTGCACGCGCGACCACGCGATAGCGGATGCAGCGAGCAGGCCGAGGATCCCAAGGCGCCTTCGCGACAGAAACAGGGGAACGAGAAAACCGAAGGCACAAGCCGAGTGAGACGACGGAAACCCCTGGAAATCGTACTGCAGTGCGACCCATTCACCATCGTGGGACGGCCCATACCATCCGTGCTCAATGCGCTCGACTTTCGGACGGACACGGCCCGCGCCCAGTTTGATGATATTGGAGAGCAAACCTGCGGCGATACCAGCGAGGAGCATGGCGGTCAGAATGCGCGCCCACTGGCGTTGACGTAGACGCAGGACCAAAGCCAAGGCCGCCAAGCCCACCCCCAGCAACCAGGGAAAATCGCCGTAGAAAGACAAACCACGGGCAAGGTGGACATACTCTTTTCCCGCGCCCGCCCGCACGGCTTCCAAAACCGGCTGATCCCAAAAGGCAAACCCGGCCAGCATCAGTGCGAGTGCAAGTATCGCGAGCAACGCGGACCAACCACATTCGACCCGGCAGCTTTTATTCACGGCAGGAAGACAGCCGCGGTGAGCGGCGAAAGTTCCGTGGAGGTTGCGGTGCCGGAGTGGCGCAGAACGGCTGAACCTCCGTCGGAAACGAAATCTGCGGCGACGTCCCCCTCCGGCCAGCCTTCAGGCACGGGGAAACGCACGACTTGCGGCGAATCCGAACGGTTGAAAACAATGACCGCCCGCGCGCTGCCCCCGGATCGCGCGAAGGCCAACGTGCCGTTTGCGTCATCAATGGCCAACCACTTGAAATCACCCGCATTTAGCACGGGAGTCCCGCGCCGCAGGGCGATGGCTGCCTTGAAGAAGGCGTGGAGGTTGCGGTCGAACTTCACCTCGTTCGGACCGACCCGCTTGCCATCCGGCCCCATCAACTCCGCGTCGTATTCAAGGTCGTCCCAGAGCATCGGTTTGCGGCAATCGGGGTCATTCGCACCCCACATTCCAGCCTCATCCCCGTAGTAAATAAAGGGTGATCCTACATAAGTCACTTGGAGCGTCGCCGCCATGCGAACGAGGCGCCACGACCGTGCGTCGGGTTTTTGCCAGCGGTAGGCCGGATTGTCTTTGGGCGAAACGCTGGCGCCCACGGCCAGATCGAATTCCTCGGGCTTTTTGTATGGCTTGCCCGGGCGTCCATCGAACGCAGCCGAACCCGCCCGCGGCGTGTCGTGCGAATCAACGAGATTCTGCAAACGCAACGCATTCCTCTGCGGCCATCGTTCCCGGGTGCGATCCAGCCAAGCAGCGAACTCGGAGGGCTTCAGCGCACCATCGAAGAGCCAGCCTTTCACCGGCATGGCGAATCCTTCGTAGTTCATCGTCGCGTCGAAATTTCCTCCCAAAGTCGTCTTGGGTGCGTCATTCCATATTTCGGTGATGGTCAGGGCATCCGGCCTGATTTGGTGCACCATGGCGTTCCAGTCCTGCCAGAATCCGTCCGGAACCATCCACGCAACATCGAGACGCCAACCATCGACCCCGCGCGAAACATCACCATCCGGTTGCATCCAACGCCGAGTCACCGCGGTGAGATAACTTTTGACCCCCGGCACCAGATCACCTCGTTCGCCGGACCAGACCTCGGCAAATTCGGGCATCTGCTTGATGCCATGCCAGCCATGCCAGACGAATTCGTTGGCCGGCGTGGCGGGATCATCCCAGGTTTCCACGACAAACCAGTCCTTGAAACGCGAGGCTTGCTGCTTGGCCCGCAGATCCTCGAAAGCAAAGAACCCTAGGCCGGCATGGTTGAACACGCCGTCGAGGATGACGCGCATACCAAGCGCATGGGCCTTGGCGACCATTTCAAGGAAAAGTTTATCCGCTGCGCTCCACCGCCAAGTTGCCGGATCTTCTGCTTCACCGGCGATGAGCGCGAGATCGCCCGCTGGATCGGGCCCGAACCACGGGTCGATGTGGTGGAAGCTATAGGTGTCATATTTGTGGTGCGAACCGGACCAGAAAACCGGGTTGAGATAGATGGCGTTGATGCCGAGTTCATCGAGATAACCCAGCTTGTCGATGATGCCTTGGATATCCCCGCCGTAGCGCCGTTCACTCACGCTAGCGTAAAAATCTCCACCGTGCGCCTTCTCCCATGCATCGCGCGCATACCAGTCCGAAGTCCACGCCCTCACCTGCCAGGAATTCGGCGCCCAATCGCAACCGCCGAGGCTATCCCTCACGGGATCGTTGGATCGGTCGCCATTGCGGAAACGCTCGGGAAAAATTTGATACCACAAGGCCTCGGTCTGCCAAGACGTCGGATCAGGTTTGCTTGCCAACGACCAGGCAGCCGACGGCCATGCACAGAGCGCGACGAGCAAAAAGAGAGACCTCACAAAAGTCCCCCGAGTTGGCGCAGGATTTTGGCTTCGGACGCGGTGACCGGCATCACGCTGAGGCGGGACTGGCGCAGCAGGGCGATCTCCCGCAGGCCGGGCTCAATTTTGATCGCGTCCAGCGCGACCGGCGTGCGGCAGGCTTTGATCGGCACGAGGTCGACGCATGACCAATCGCCGTCCTCGGCCGTGGGATCAGGATACGCTTCCTTCGCCACGCGAGCCAGGCCGACAACGTTTTTCCCTGTCACGCTGTGGTAGTAGAAGACCTCGTCGCCTTTTTTCATGGCCCGCAAATTATTCCGCGCCTGAAAATTTCGCACCCCAGTCCATGCCGAGCGGCCGTCGCGGACAAACTGCTCCCATGCGTAGGCCGCGGGCTCCTGCTTGACCAGCCAGTGCTTCATGGCTTGGCGATGGCGTCCATGCTCAGGCGACCGGCGATGAAGTCGCTGATGTTTTGCGCGGTACCCCTATTGATACGCTCGATGGCCTCAACGCTGTTGAACCCAACGTGCGGGGTAAAAAAAACATTCTCATGCGCGAGGAGTTGCCGGTTACGCATCAGCCCCCGCAATTCGCGCAGCCTCTCCTCGCGCCGCCCGGGATCGCCGCCGGGCGTGGAGACGGCGTGGATTTTCTGCACGATCTGCGCGCCGATCGTGCGGGCGGGATCGCTGGTGAACGCCGCCTCCTCCTCCAGCACATCGAGGCCGACCCCACCAATCTGACCGCTTTCGAGACCCTCAATAAGCGCCTCGAGATCGACGAGGGCGCCGCGCGCGGTATTGATGAGGATCACGCCACGCTTGCACTTCGCGAGGCGCCCGGCCCCGAGCATGCGCCGCGTGCGGGCGGTGAGAGGCACATGGAGCGTGATGATGTCGGAAGTTTTGAGCAGGCGATCGAGCGGGACATATTGGAACCCGAGCGACTGCGCCATCTGCGGATTGGGCTTCATGTCGTAGGCGATCGTTTTCATGGCGAAACCGCGGGCGATGCGGAGGACCTGGGAACCCACGCGGCCGGTGCCGACCACCCCAAGCGTCTTGCCATGCAGTTCCATGCCCCGCAGTCGCTCGGCCGAACCTCTCCCTCTCCCTGATTGGAGGCAGGCGCGCAGTTTTCGCGCCGCGCCGAGGATGAGGGCAAAGGTGTGTTCCGCCACCGTGGCCGCGCCGTAGTCGGGTACATGAGCCAGAACCACACCGCGCTTTTTGGCAGCGGGTACGTCCAAGTGGTCCGTCGCGGAGGACCGCGAGGCAACAAGTTTCAACTTCGGGTGGCTTCGCAGGAAAGCGGCATCGATCCGCGAGTTGACGAAGACCGAGATGATTTCCGCATCGGGCGGAACTTCCTCGGCGGCATCGGCGAACACGACATCGTGACCGGCCAGGCTATCGGCGAAAAATGGCTTTTCGTCGTCCTCGGTCTCAACAAAAACGATTTTCATGGGAAGATCGGCCGCGAAATGCTTTTGCCCCAGCGGAGACAACAGAGTGTAATGATCCCAGCGCATGAGACGAGGCCTATTTGTCACTTTTGAGGGATCCGAAGGATGCGGGAAATCCACGCAGATCCGCCGCTTGGCCGTATGGTTGGCCGGGCGCGGGAAGGTTTGCCTGAGCACGCGCGAGCCCGGGGGGACACCGGCCGGCGATGAAATCCGTCACCTCCTCCAGCACGCACCGCAGGGCCACGGCCTTTTTCCCGAGGCGGAGCTTCTGCTTTTCGCCGCGAGCCGCGCGCAG
>JBAXCT010000050.1:0-10897 GCA_037141375.1 Chthoniobacterales bacterium
TACCGGCCGACGATGACGTGGCCGACGTGCACGAAGCGCTTGTCCTCGGGTTGCACGACTATCTGGGCAAATGCGGATTCCGGCAGGTGGTCATCGGGCTGAGCGGAGGAATCGACTCGGCCGTGACAGCGGCACTGGCGGTGGCGGCACTCGGCGCGGACAATGTGCTCGGCGTCACGATGCCCGGTCCCTTCTCATCGCGCGGCAGCGTCGAGGACTCGATCGCCCTGGCGCGCAACCTCGGCATAGAGTGTCTCACCGTGCCCATCGCGGGTGGGTTTGACGCGATGCAGAAACAGCTCGCGGATATTTTCACCGGAAAAAAACCCGACACCACCGAAGAGAATCTCCAGGCGCGCCTGCGCGGCATGACGCTGATGGCTATCTCGAACAAGTTCAACCGCATGGTGCTTTCGACCGGCAACAAGAGCGAACTGGCCGTCGGTTACTGCACCATTTACGGCGACATGGCGGGCGGTCTCGCGCTCATCTCCGACGTGCCGAAGACGATGGTTTACCAACTGGCGCGGCACATCAACCGGCGGGGTGAGATCATTCCGCACGCGACGATCGACAAGGCGCCCAGCGCGGAGCTGCGCGCCGACCAGAAGGACCAGGACACACTGCCGCCCTACGACGTGCTCGACGAGATCCTGCGTCTCTATGTCGAGGAGCAACTCACCTCCGCGGAGGTCGCGGCGCGCGGATTCGACGAGGCGACGGTCCGCTGGGTGGCGGGCAAGGTCGAGACCAACGAATACAAGCGTCAGCAGGCCGCGCCGGGGATCAAGGTCACCTCGAAGGCATTCGGCATCGGAAGACGCGTGCCCATCGCGCAAAAGTTCCGTGCGTAGCGAACGTCGTTGTTTTTCCTCGCCCGCCGCTGCGGACAAATTTACCAAAACACGGAATGGATCCCCTCACTGCCCTCGCGGCCGGCCTTATCGCGTTCCTGATCGGATCGATTCCGACCGGCTTCCTTGTCGCCAAGGCGAAGGGTGTCGACATCCGCCAGCACGGGAGCGGGAACATCGGGGCGACGAATGTTTTCCGCACGCTGGGCAAGCCGCTGGGGATTTTCGTTTTTGCCGTCGATGCGCTCAAGGGATGGTGCGCGGTTTGGCTGGGCGAGCATTGGGGGACGGGCGACGCGGCCACGTGGCTGGGCATCACGGCCGCGGTCTGTGTGATCGCCGGACACAACTACACGCCGTGGCTCGGCTTCAAGGGCGGCAAAGGCATCGCCACCTCGGCCGGAGTGCTGCTCGCGCTCATGCCGCTAGCTGTCGGCATCATTGTCCTCGTTTGGATCGTAGTTTTCCAAGTTTCACGCTACGTCTCGCTGGCCTCCGTCGCCGCTGCAGCCTCGCTGCCGCTCGCGGTCGCAGCACTCTGGCAATTCGGGGCGGGAGGCAACGGACCGCTGCTCGGCTTCTCTCTCGTAATTTCCGCGCTCGCCATCTGGCGCCACCGCACCAACATTCAGCGGCTGCGGGCCGGCACGGAATCTCGTTTCGTCCGCGGAAAAAAGTCATGAACAAAGTGGAGCATATTTCGGTGATCGGGGCCGGTGGATGGGGCAGCGCCCTGGCGCAACTTCTTTCCGCCCGCGGCGTGCCCGTGACCATCTGGGCCCACGATCCGGCGCAGGCGGACGAGATCAACAACCGGCATACGAACCGGCAGTTTCTTCCGGGGGTCGCGCTGGCCGAAAATATCCGCTGCACGTCGTCGATGGACGAGGCAGCCCGGGCCGGGCTGGTGGTCATTGTGCCGCCCTCGAAATTTTTGCCCGATGTGGCCCGGCAGCTCGGTCGCGCAGGCGTGGCGCCAGGCACGCCACTGGTGTGCTGCACCAAGGGCCTCGAACATGCGACCGGCCGTCTCATGACGCAGGTGCTGGCGGAAGTTTTCCCGGATAATCCCGTGGCTGCGCTGTCGGGTCCGAATCATGCCGAGGAAGTGGCTCGCGGCACACCGGCCGCGGCGGTGATCGCGGCTGACGACCATGATCTCGCGGTGCAATTGCGCGAAGTTTTCAACACGGCGAGCTTCCGCACCTACTCGAGCGATGATGTGGCCGGTGTCGAATTGGGCGGTGCCCTGAAAAATATCTATGCCATCGCTGCGGGTATCTCGGACGGCCTGGGCTTGGGTGACAACGCCAAGGCCGCGCTGGTCACGCGCGCGCTGGCGGAATTGGTGCGCCTCGGCACGAAGCTCGGAGGGCACCGTGAAACTTTCCACGGCCTGAGCGGTCTCGGCGATCTCATCGTCACGTGCTTCAGCGCGCACAGCCGCAACCGCGGCGTCGGTGAGCGCCTCGGGCGCGGCGAGAATTGGACCGACATCGAGAAGTCGATGGTCATGGTCGCCGAAGGCGTGCCGACCGCCCGCACCGCGCAGGCCGAGGCGCGCAAGCATGGCGTGGAAACGCCTTTGCTCGACACCGTTTATGCCGTGCTCTTTGAAAATCTCTCCCCGCGCGATGGATTGCTCCGCCTGCTGGCGCGCGATCCCAAGAGAGAGAAGGAGGGCATCGCGTGACGCCGCGGCAGGGAGGCAAAGCGCATCTTGGTCGGGTCCGATGGGTCAATTCCGATCACGTCCTCGCCGCCCTGTTGTTCTTTCTCGTCCTCTACGGATTCGTCATTTACCCGCTCGCGGGCACTGAGGGCAGGGCCAACATTGTCGCCGCACTGTCTTTCTCCGTCGTGCTTGTCCTCGGCGTGCTGGCCACAACGAAGCACAAGGCGGTGCGCTGGGGCATGGTAGTTTTGTCCGGGCTGACTTTCACCTCGCACTGGCTGCATTTCTATCTCCGCGGGCAGGCGGTGCACATGCACATCATCTCCGCGGCATCGGCAGTGTTGTTTTTCGCCACGCTGTCGTGGCTGATCATCGCCCGTGTCTTCCGCAGCGGCGGCATCAATATTTACCGCATTTACGGGGCGATTGCCGTCTATCTGCTTCTCGGAATCTTGTGGGCAGAAATCTACATCGTATTCTACCTTTTCGAGCCCGCGTCTTTCTACTTCAATCCGACTACTCAGTGCCATGAACCGCCGATTGCCGAACTGGTCTATTTCAGCTTCAGCACACTGACCACCTTGGGCCTCGGCGACATCGTGCCCATCCATCCCATGGCCCGCTCGATGGCGACTTTGGAGGCACTGGTCGGGCAGCTTTACCCCGCGGTCCTCCTGGCCCGCCTGGTTACACTTTACCATAAGTGACGACATTCGCGGTTGCGCCGGGGTCCGGGGCGACTTAGCGTTGGAATCATGAGTCCGCTGCTCGCTCTCTCGACGCCCGGTTGGCCGGAAATCCTCTTCATCCTCCTCATCATCCTCGTGCTGTTCGGGGCCAAGCGACTGCCGGAACTGGCGCGCGGACTGGGGCAGAGCCTTAACGAATTCCGCAAAGCCCGTGAGGAACTCGACCGCGAGATCAAGAAGACCGCGACCGTACTCGAGACGAAAGAGGCACCGGACAAAGAACCTCACAAGCCCGCCTAACCCGCGGTGGATTTCCGGCGTGCCATCCTTGCGGCCGCCTTGGCCGTTGTTTTGACTGCGGCGTGCCCGGCCGGCACAGCCAGACACGTCACAGCGAACCGCATCGTGTTCGCGTCATGGAATGTGCGCAACTATCTGCTCCGCCCGGTCATGGATACGGATGGCCGGGTGTTGACGCCGTCCAAAACAGCGGAATCAGTCGATGCGGTTGTGGCGACATTGCTACGCATTGCGCCCGACATGGTCGGCCTGTGCGAGATCGGATCCGAGGCGGATCTGGCCGATCTGCAGAAGAGGTTGCGCAACGGAGGCCTCGATCTCCCGCACCGCACTTGGGTCGGTGGCGCGGATCGCGAGAGGCATCTGGCCCTGCTGAGCAAATATCCGCTGGAGTCCGTGCAGAACGACACGACATCCGGTTTCAAGCTAGATGGTTTGCCCAACCGTATGCGGCGAGGTCTCCTCGACTGCACCATCGCGGTGCATCCCGACTGCAAGCTGCGTATCGTCGGTGCGCACCTCAAATCGAGGCGCACCGCGGCCGAGTTCGATCAGGCGGACTTCCGCCGCGAGGAGTCTTTGGTGTTGCGCGAACACCTCGCCGGCATCCTGCAGGCTGATCCCGCCAGCAGGCTGCTCGTTTTCGGTGACTTCAACGACTCGAAGAACTCACCGGTCGTGGCCGGCCTGCTCGGACGCCGGGGCGATGGGGATTCGCTCGAACTCCTGCCGCTGGCCGACAAGATGGGCGACCATTGGACTTACCACTGGGCAGAGAGCGACGAATACAGCAGGGTGGACCACATTATGGTGAGCAATGCCTTGCGTCCGCTCGTCGTGCGCTCCGCCTCGCGGATCCACCGTGAGCCCGCATGGCTCAAGGCCAGCGATCACCGACCACTCGTCGTCACCATCGGCATTCCAAGAACCAAAGTCGCACCATGAAAACCATCACGCTGCTTTTTTTTCTGGCTGGAGCACTGACCTGCGGCGCGACGCCCGACAGCGATTGGGGCGCGGTGCAGGCACTGCACGATGGCCCGGGCATACCGCCGGCCGATGCACCGGAGAAAATCGTGGAGCTCGCGCGGGCGCATTTGCAAAAGCAGGAAAAAGCGCTCTCCTTGTTTCTGGCGAAGAATCCTCAGGATCCGCGGCGCTACACGGCGGCACTGGAACTCGCCGGCGTCGAGGCGGCACTGGGAGCTTCGGTGAGCGACCGCAATCGTGTCGAACGCTCCATCAAGCGGTTGGCTGATCTGGAGCGAGACAAATCTGCACCGTCCAAACTTCGAGCCGACGCCGCCTTCCAGCGCGTCACGACATCGATGCAAACCGTGTTGCTGGCCGCGGCGCAGCGGCCCGGCGAAATGGCGATGGCCCGGAACATGATCGTGGAGTCGGCAGGAAACTTCGCCTCGCAGTATCCCGAAGACCGGCGCGCAGCGCGCCTGCTGGCCGAGGCAGCCACCATCCTCGACGATCAGCCCTCACGAAAAAGAAAACTGCTGGAGCAAGCCTCCATCATTGCGCGCGACGATGGTACGAAGCAGCGTATTCGCGACGACCTGAAACGCCTCGCGCTGCTCGGCAACATTTCCGATCTCTCCTTCGCCACGACAAAAGGAGGAACATTTTCCCTGAGCCAAAAGCGAGGCCAGGTGGTGATGCTCATCTTTTGGGCCGGATGGTCCCCGCCTTCCGTGGCGCTGCTGGCGGATGTGGCCAAGTTCGCAGGCGGGATACCGGCGGGACGCGTGGCCATCGCCACAGTCAGCCTCGATCGCAGCCTGGGAGGGTGCGAGAAAACACTGCAGGCACTGGGGATCAGCGAGTGGCCCACCTCGTGCAGCGGACGCGGCTGGGAAGATCCTCTCGCGCGACAACTCGCGATCAATGCGCTGCCCACCATTTTCATCTACGATGCGACGGGCAAACTGCGGACGCTCAACGCCCGCAACGATTATGCGGCGCTGGTCCGCAATCTCGTGAACGAAGCCGGCGGCGTCAGGCGCTGATTTCCCAGAATTTCCGCGCAGCCAGCGGCCAGCTGCGATCCTCAACTCTTCGGCGCGCGGCCGCACCAAAACGAGCACGCAGGTCGGTATCGGAGGAAAGCGCGCGTACCGCATCACACAGCGAGGCCAGATCACCCGAACGCGTGATCAGCCCGTCGACACCATCCTCGACCAACTCGCGCGGGCCGCCCTGATCGGAAACGATGCAAGGCAGGCCGGAGGCCTGAGCCTCGAGAATGACGTTGCCGAACGTGTCGGTGGTGCTCGGAAAAACGAAAACATCAGCCGAGGCATAAGCTGTAGCCAGCTCCTCTCCTGTGAGATACCCCGTGAAGATGGCCTCAGGGAACGAAGCCTTCCACTCGGCGGCATAAGGGCCATGTCCGACAATCAGGGCGCGAACCGGGAGACCTTCGGCCCGCAGCTTGCGCACAGCTGCGGCGAAGAGATCGAGTTTCTTCTCCTTCGAGACCCGGCCCGCGTAGAGCAGGCCGATTTCGCCTTCCCCGAGGCCGCGCTGAGGCCAAAAAGAAACATCGCGGCGCGTCGGAGAAAAAAGAACCGTGTCGAGTCCGCGCGGCAGGATGTGAATGCGCGATGCGGGGATGCCGCGCTCCTCGAGCGCCTTGCGGTAATCCGCGGAGTTCACGTAGACGACATCCATCTGCTCGTAAAACCACTTCATGAAATTCCACGTCAGCGTCTCCATCCATGAGTCTTCGGTGAGGATGCGCACGTATTGCGGAAAATCCGTGTGGTAGATGCCGGCGATTTTCAGTCCGAGGATTTTGGCGGCGAGCAAGGCGCAAAGGCCGACCGGACCCGGCGTGCTGATGATGATCTCAGTGAAACCCTCGCGCTGGACATAATCGACCATCTCGAGGATCGGCGGAAAGCTCAGCTTCTGCAGCTCGTATTCCGGCAGCTCGAATTCCCCGACCGGCTTGAAGTTGACGATCGGGATTTCGCTCGGCGCCACCTCGCCGCGCGACGTAAGCACAGTCAAGTCGAAGCCTTGGGCTTGGGCTGCAGCCGTCATCTTGCGGATCGTGGTGGAGACACCGTTGATATCCTCCAAGGTGTCGGTGAACCACGCGCGCTTGCGGTTTTGCAGCCACTCGGGAACAGCACCACCGATGGATTCCGCGAGCGGTCGCAGTTCCGCACGGCCCGGTGAACGGAAGGCGTAAAAATACGGGGCCAGACCAAGAGCGAGCGGGGCCAGCGAGCTGGCGAACTGCAGGCTCTCGATGACCTTGCCCGCCTGCAGTTGCGAGATGAACTGCGAGAAAAACCGGAAGGCCAGCTGGTTGACGAGAAGGTTGGCAGTGAGAAATGCCCGACGCTCCGGCTCGGCCACCCCGGCGGTGACTTTCTGGATGTCGGACTGCACGCCGGATTTCCCGAGCGCATCGGCCAACTCTTTCCACAGCGAGTTGTTTCCGGGTAGCGCCAATTCCCAGATTTTTCCGGTGGCGATCCCCTGCGCGAGAAATCCGAGCTTCTCCGAGAGGGTGAATTTCGTCGGGTCTTTCCCCTCCATGAAACGTGCCGCCATTTTCTGCAGCAGTGCGGCCACTGGTTTCTGCGAGCCCTTGGTGAGTTTGTCCTGCGCGAATTCGAAGATGACGCTGTAGAGGCTGTGCGCCATGAGCAGCGGACCTCCGCCTTGACCCTGCGCGCGGCATCGACCCTCGCGCACCGCAGCGACAAACTCCCCCGCGTTCGCAGCACTGTCCACCTCGGTCCAGGCGCGCCCCTCAAAAATTCCGCCGCGGTCATCTGACCCTCCGGTGAAAAATTTTTTCCAAGGCTCATCCCACAGCGGAGCCAGCTTCTGATCCTCGGCAAAACGCGCGATGCGTTCGGGGGTCAAGCGCGAGAGGACGAAGTCCGCGGTCCGAGCGAGCAGCGGATCGCGCAGGCCGTTGATCGTCTCAAAGTGCCGGAAGAGAAGAACCAGCCGCTGCCAATGCGATACGGCCAGCCGTTCATCGACCGGCCACAAAGGATGCGCCACCGCGTGGGCCACGTTGTTTTCCTTGAGCCAGCGCGCGAGGTCGTAGATGTCGCGGCGGCGCTGCTGGATCTCCGTGTGCTGCGCCTCGGAGATGCCCCAGACGAGGAGGTGGACCTTGACGTCATCCTCCGGAAAAAACGCGGTGACTTCCTCGCTGATGAACGTACCCGGAAGCCCGGCGATTTCCAAACAACCGCCGATCGTGTTGTGATCGGTGAAGGTGACGAAATCAAAGCCCTTGGCACGCAGCGAATCGTAGAGCGCCCGCGGCGAAGAGCAGCTCGCGGGAAAGTCCACCTTGCGCAGCAACCAGTCTGAAGCCCGCGCGCTGTGCCGCGTGTGCAGATGAAGATCGGCGCGTTTTGCCATGAAGGGACAAGACTAGTAGGACACCGGCGTCATTTCACCAACGGAATTGGTCAACAGTCGTGCTTTCGAGAAACGGCCCGCGCGCAGGCGGGCTCAGATTACCATCCCCGCCGCGACGGTTTCGTGCGTCCCGGGGTCGACGAGGACGAAGGAGCCGGTGAGGCGGTTGCGACGGTAGCTGTCGTGGAAAAGCGGCACGGCGGTGCGCAGGGAGATACGGCCGATATCGTTCATGGCAAGCGTCGCCACTCCATCCTTTTTGTGCAGCGTCTCGATATCCACTTGGTAGCGAAGTTCCTGCACGATGGCCTTGGTCTCCCTTGTCGTGTGGCGGAGCAGATACTTGCCGCGGGGCTCCATCGGCTTTTGCGAAAACCAGCAGATCATCGCCTCGAGGTCCTGGCTCGCCGCGGGAGGATTGTTGGCTTTGACCAGCATGTCGCCGCGGGAAATATCGATCTCGTCCTTGAGAGTCATGACCACCGATTGCGGCGCGAAGGCCTCGGAAACTTCCCGGCCGCCGGGCAGGTAAATTTTCTCGATGGTCGTGGAGAATCCGGAGGGCATGACGGAAACCGCATCGCCCGGCTTGAAGACGCCGCCCGCCACGCGCCCGGCGTAGCCGCGGAAGTCGTGGTATTCGTGCGACTGCGGGCGGATGATCCACTGCACGGGGAAGCGCGCATCCACATGGTTCTCCGTGCCACCGGTGTACACGGTCTCGAGATGGTAGAGGAGCGCGGGCCCCTTGAACCACGACATCTTGTCGGATTTATCGACGACGTTGTCGCCGTTGAGCGCGGAGAGCGGGATCGCTGTGATCTCGGCGATGTCGTCGAGCCGCGAGGCAAAGTCGTGGAAATCCTGCACGATGCGGTGGAAGACGGCCTCGCTGTAATCGACGAGATCCATCTTGTTCACCGCGAGTACGAGGTGGCGGATCTTTAGGAGATTGGAGACGAAGGAATGGCGCTTGGTCTGCTCAATGATGCCCTTGCGCGCGTCGACCAAGATGATGGCGAGGTCGGCCGTCGAAGCGCCGGTGACCATGTTGCGCGTGTATTGGATGTGGCCCGGCGTGTCGGCGATGATGAACTTGCGGCGCGGCGTGGCGAAATAACGGTAGGCCACGTCAATCGTGATCCCCTGCTCGCGCTCGGCGCGCAGACCGTCGGTCAGCAACGCAAGATTGACCACCGCATCGCCGCGGCGGCGCGAACTTTCTTCAACCGCGCTGAGCTGGTCCTCGAAGATGCTCTTCGAGTCGTAGAGCAGGCGCCCGATGAGCGTGGACTTGCCGTCATCGACCGAACCGGCGGTGGCGAAACGCAGGAGATCCATCAGAAATATCCCTCCCGCTTGCGGTCTTCCATCGCGGTCTCGGAGCGCTTGTCATCCGACCGCGTGCCGCGCTCTGTCTGGCGCGCGGCCGCGACCTCGGCGATGACGTCATCCAGCGTGGCGGCATCCGAGGCGACAGCGCCGGTGCAGGTCACGTCGCCGATGGTACGGAAGCGGACCGTCCTGCGCTGCGGTTTCTCGGTCTCGAGCATGGTGATGTATTCCGAGACGGCGAGGAGCGAACCGTTGCGCTCGAAGACATCGCGCTCGTGGGCGAAGTAGAGCGAGGGCAGTTCGATCTTCTCGCGCTTCATATACATCCACACATCCATCTCGGTGAAATTGGAGAGCGGAAAAATGCGGAAGTGCTCGCCCGGATGGTGGCGTCCGTTGAAGAGGTTCCACAACTCCGGGCGCTGGTTCTTCGGATCCCACTGGCCGAAATCATCGCGGTGGGAGAAGAAGCGTTCCTTGGCCCGCGCCTTTTCCTCGTCGCGCCGACCGCCGCCGAGGCAGGCGGTGAACTTGTGCTCCTCGATGGTGTCGAGGAGCGTGACCGACTGGAGCGCGTTGCGCGAGGCGTAGGGGCCCTTCTCCTCCTTGACCCGACCGGAGTCGATCGACGACTGCACGGAACCGACCACGAGACGCGCACCTATTTTTTCGACAAAGCTGTCGCGGTAGGCAAGGGTCTCCTCGAAATTGTGGCCCGTGTCAATATGGAGCAGCGGAAAGGGAATCTTCGCCGGCCAGAACGCTTTGGCGGCCAGATGGGCCATGACGATCGAATCCTTGCCCCCGGAAAAAAGCAGCGCGGCATTCTGGAACTGGGCAGCAGTCTCGCGCAGGACGAAGATGGCTTCGGCCTCGATCTGGTCGAGATGGTCGAGATGGTAGTGCGGCATGACGCGGAGATCCTTTTTGCCCTTGGCTTTCCGGCGAACTTGCGCCCCCGCGCGATCGTTCTGAACCGACCGCAGATAGCCGAGCAAATTGGCAGTACATTGCTCCACAGAAGGGCTTTAGGTGTCAAGAACAAGGGGGATGCGCTTCCGCTTTGCGGCGGACTTACGCAGCACGACCGCCCTGCAGCGCCGGCAAATAGCCGAGCAAAGCAGCCACGCACTGCTCCACGGAGAGGCTTTGCGTGTCGAGCACCAGAGCGGCGGCTTCCGGTTCCTCGAAGCCGCTGTCCTTCCCGGTAAACTGGCCGATTTTTCCCTCTTTGGCCTTGGCATAGAGCCCCTTCGGGTCGCGGCCCGCACAGGTGTCGAAGTCGGCCTTGACGTAAATTTCGTGGAAATCGGGACCGATGATGTCCGCCGCCGCGCAACGGTGCGCGCGCAACGGGGTGATCACAGAGACGAGGACGATGATCCCCTGCCCGGCAAGCAGCTTTGCCGTCTCGCTCACGCGGCGCACATTTTCCGTGCGGTCATCGTCGGAGAACCCGAGGTTCTTGTTCAGACCCACCCGCAAATTATCCCCGTCGAGTATGACCGTCATACGCCCCTCGGCATGCAGGGCACGCTCGACTTCGTTGGCGACGGTGGACTTGCCGGATCCCGAGAGTCCGTAGAGCCAGAGGACAAGCCCCCGCTGCCCGAGAAGCTTTTCCTTATCAAGTCGGC
>JBAXCT010000051.1:0-10824 GCA_037141375.1 Chthoniobacterales bacterium
ATGCTGTGCCGAGCTTGAGGCCGAATTGCTTGAGCGCACCAATTTTTCCCGGTGTTGTCTCGCTGAGAAAGGCTCCCAGTTCAGCCGCGGCCGCGAAGAGCGCCGCCGTCTTCATTTCCACGATGCGGAAGTAGTCGGCCGCCGAAAGCTTGAGGTCGAAACGCCGCTGGGTCTGGATAATTTCACCCGTGCAGACTTCGCCGGCTGCATCGGCGATCCGGCGCACTACCTCGGTCTCGGAAAAATTCGTGGCCAGCCTCATAGCATGGGCCAGCAAGGCGTCGCCGAGCAGCACGGTGATGGCATTGCCCCACTTGGCGTTGGCCGTCGGCTGATCCCGCCGCCGATCCGCGCCGTCCATGATGTCGTCATGGACCAAAGTCGCGATATGGATGAGCTCCAGAATGACCGCCAAGTCCACATGGCTGGAAGAAATTTTGCCTGTGGCTCCGCCGGCCAGCAGTGCCAGCGCCGGGCGCAGACGTTTGCCTCCCGATCCGCAGACATAGCTGACATAGCCCTCTATGGCAGGGTCGAAGGCGCGCGCCTGTGCGCGGATGCGCTCATCGACGCTGTAAAGATGCGTGTTGATCAGTTCAAAGGTCTGCTTGAACTGGGCCGCCGCCGCGGGATCGAGCGGCATTTTCCGGGTTTTGGTCGAACTCATCTTACCAACGTTACGTGTCGCGGGTCGTATGTGGATGAGGTTTTCAGAGGCCGCGCTGCCTTTGGATTATCGCGCGCAGGATTCCCAGTGGCAGGGCCACGGCCAGCCCCATCAAACAGGCCGCCTTCCAACCTGGGATGATCCGCGCGCGGTTGGCGACTACGGCGGAGAGAGCGGCACGGACGACTTCGCGCGGCGAGATGTTCAGCGCTTCAGGCGAAGTCCATTCCGCCTCGCCGGTGCCGCGGGAGGCGACCTGGCCGAACTCGGTGTCCGTCGGCCCCGGCAAAACCGTCGTGACCGAAATACCGGTGTCGCGCAGCTCCATGCGCAGACCGTCGCTGAAGCTGTTCACGTAGGCCTTGGTCGCCGCGTAGACGGACATGTCGGGCAAAGGAATGAGGCCGGCGATCGAACTGACGTTGAGGATCGCACCCCGCCCCCCCTCACGCAGCATCGGTAGCAGACGGTGGGTCAGACGGGTGAGGGAGACGATATTAAGTTCAATCATGGTCCGCACCTTCGACCAGTTGCTGGCGGCGAAACGGCCCCGGTCTCCCATCCCCGCGTTGTTGATCAAAAAATTGACGCGGACATTTTCCTTCTCAAGCCAGCGCGCGAAGGTCTCTATGCGTTCGTCATGCGTGAGATCGATCGCATAGACCAGCACCCGCACCGAGGGGCAGGAGGCCTCGAGCGAGACCTTCAGCTCCTTCAGCCGGTCCTCGCGGCGCGCGGCCAGAACAAGCGTGGACGCAACCGGTGCCAACTGGCGGGCGAACTCGGCACCCAGGCCGGAAGAGGCGCCGGTAATTAAAGCGGTGCAACCTTCGAAAAATTTCATAAGTTCCCATCCATGATAGTCCAGCAGTTGGAAAAACAAAGGCCGTTCACGACTAAGGATGGCTCGACCATTCGCAGCATCCTTGACCGGGCGAATGCCCCGGTGGAAAAACATAGTCTAGCTGAGGCCAGTCTTATGCCCAGCGGGTCGACCGATCGCCACTACCACAAGCTGAGCGAGGAATTTTACGTAATGCTCGAGGGTAGCGCCACGATGGAGATCGACGGGCAGATCCGCGAAGTCGGACCCGGCGATGCGATCCTCATCCCAGCGGGATCCTGGCACCAAATCACCGCCCACACCGCCACGCGCTTTTTCTGCTCCTGCGCCCCACCCTACGACCACGCGGATACCTACATGGAGTGAGGTCAACATATCCTTGCGCGCAGGGAGGAGTCGGCAAGATAATGCGAAATGCTCCCATGCGCTGATCATATCGGCATCGCGACGCGCTCGCTGGTCGAGGGGGCACCATGCTGCAAAAAAGCCTTTCGCCCAGACCGACCCCAGCGTGCTTAAGATCACCGATTTTCTGCGGCCGTCCCGCACGCGCGCCGCAGTCGCCATGGCCCTGCAGCACACGCTTTCCAAACGGGAAACGCGGCCGCCAAAAAAACGCGGCAACCTTCCGCTCTGACATGGACACAGCACCGCACATCCGCGAATGGCGAGGCTGGATCCTCCATGACTGCGACACCCTCGGCTCAACCAATGATTTTGCCCGCAGTCTCGGACCATGGGAGTCAGTGCGGGCCAAACGCCAGACCACAGCGCGCGGCCGCCACGGCCGCAAATGGGAATCCGGCGAAGGCGGGCTCTGGACGTCGGTCGTCCTGCCACTCGATCCACCGGGACAAGGTTGGTCCGCCTTCCCTTTGGCGGCTGGACTGGCCGTCGTCTCCATGCTGCGTTCGCTCGGATTGCGCGATGCGCGCCTGCGCTGGCCAAACGATGTTTTGATCGGTCCGCGCAAGATCTGCGGAATCCTCATGGAAAAATTCGCGCCGGACCGCGTGGTCGTCGGCCTCGGCCTGAACGTGAGCAATGATCCCTGCGATGATGATCCTGCCCTCGAGGCCATTGCCACATCGCTAGTCCGCGAGCTTCCCCTCGCACCACCGGTCGAGGAACTCTACATGGACTTGCTTGTTTCTCTCCGGGTATTGCACGGGCGCGTGGCCGAGGAGGGATTCAACTCGCTGGCCGACGAGATCAACCACCACTGGGGGGGCACCCGCGAGGTCGAGTTGTCCATCGCCGGCGGTTCATTGCACGGACGTTTTCTCGGCATCGATCCCCGGGGTGACCTTATTTTGGACGTCAATGGGACGACCGAAATACGAGCCGCGCCCCATGTGACCATGCTGCGCGAGATATGAACCGTATTTTGCCCCTTGAAAGAAGGGCGCGCTTACCGTGACATTATCGCCACATGAAGGACTTCAAATACAACGCCGACGGCCTGATCCCGGTCATTGTGCAGGAGGCATCGGATCAATCCCCGCCCTGCGGACGCGTGCTCATGATGGCGTGGATGAACCGCGAATCCCTCGAACGCACTTTGGCCACCGGCAAGATGCATTACTGGAGCCGCTCGCGAGGAAAACTCTGGTTCAAAGGTGAGTCCAGCGGGCACACCCAGGAGGTGATCCGGTGGTATGCGGACTGCGACAAGGACACGCTGCTTTTCGAGGTGCGTCAAACGAGCGGCGCGTGTCATACGGGCTTCGAAAGCTGCTTCTTTCAGTCTTATGACAGGGAGGGCGCTACGCTTCCCGTCGACGAGCAACCGAAGTTCGACGCTGCGCAGGTCTATCCCCGCCCGTAGCGGTGGCGTATGGCCGGCTACCCACAGGAAAATCAGGCCAGTCGGCCCGACTTCCGTTCGCTGGCCGTGCGGTTAGGCCCGCAGTTGCTCCGGCGGCGATTGCATCGCCAGGCCGACATCGCAGCCCGTTTAACGCACCAAGGCGAGGGAGCGCTGGCCATCGAACGCATCGTTCCCGTCGACCGCATCCTGACGGGAATTCTCCGTGCCACCGGTTGCTACGCGCGGGGTGTGAACAATTGCCGCGCGGTGCGGGTGGTCACACGTGAACAGCAGTTGGCCAATCTGCCCGCGGAATTCGACGGGTTCCGGCTCCTGCATTTGTCCGACCTGCACCTCGATCTGATCCCGGGCTTCGCCGCGATTGTCGCGGGTCTCGTGCGACGCACACCGCATGACTTTGCCGTGATCACCGGCGACTTCGCCGATCATCCCGCAGGCTATTTCCATAAATGCCTCGACGATATCCGGCGCATCGTCGCCGAATTAATGCCTGGCTCTCTGGCTGTTCTGGGTAATCACGACGTCATTGAGATTGTCCCCCCTCTCGAAGCAGCCGGCCTGCGCGTGCTCCTCAACGAGAACACCGCGCTCGAGCGCCACGGAGCAAAGCTGTGGTTTGCCGGGATCGACGATCCGCATTTTTATGCTACGCACGACTTGGAGGCCGCACGCCGCGGCATCCCGCCGGGCGCATGTGCCATCCTGCTCTCGCACAGCCCCCAAACCTACGAAGAAGCGAAGCGAAAAGCATTCAGCTTTATGCTGAGCGGCCATACCCACGGCGGCCAGATCTGCCTTCCGGGAGGATTTCCTCTCATCCGAAACGGACATTGCCCGTCACGCATGGTCAGCGGAGCTTGGGAGCACGAGGATCTTCGCGGCTACACCTCGCGGGGCACCGGCGCGTGCGGGGTGGCGGCGCGCTTCAACTGCCCGCCAGAAATAACCATGCACGTACTGAAACGGGAATTATAGCTTGGCCTCACGCGGGGCTCACGGGAACAAGCCGCGATCCCGCTTGGCCGCCAGCACGCGCTCGACGCCGATCGACATGGCTGCCGTGCGCATCGAGATATTGCGATCTTTCATCCGCTTGATCGTGGCAACAAAAGCATTGTCAAGGATGCGATAGAGGCGGTCGGTCATCTCGATTTCCGTCCAGAACAGACTCTGCATGTCCTGCACCCACTCGAAGTAGGACGTGACCACACCGCCTGCGTTGCAAAGAACATCGGGAATGATGAATATTTCCTCGCGCCGCCGTTCGAGGATCTCATCCGCCTCCGGTGTGGTCGGACCATTGGCAGCCTCGGCCAGCACACGGCAGCGAAGGAGCGCTGCATTGCCCGCGTGGATAACCCGCTCGATCGCGGCGGGTACGAGAACATCGCAGGAAAGGGTGAGAAAGTCGTCAGGCGCTATCCGCTCGCCCTGCGGAAAATCCTTGAGGGTCTTGTGCTGCGCCACGTGCCTGTCGGCGGCCGCCACATCAAACCCCTTGGGGTCATAGAGGCTGACCATATGATCGCTGAGACCGACAATCTTCATGCCGGATTTGTAGGCGAGGCCGCAGGCTGCGACAGATCCGACATTGCCGAAGCCCTGCACCACGGCGGTGCACTTGGACGGTTTGATCTTCAGGTGGTCGAGCGCGCGCTCGATGAGAAACACCACCCCGCGTCCCGTCGACTCCCGGCGGCCGCCAACCCCTCCGATCGCCACCGGTTTGCCGGTCACGATCTCCGGCACAGCGTGACCCGCGTGTACGGAATAGGTATCCATAAACCACGCCATGACCTGCGCGTTGGTCCCCATGTCCGGACCCATGATATCCGTGCGCGGGCCGACAAACGGAATCATCTCCTGCATGTAGCGGCGAGAGAGTGCCTCGAGTTCGCGAGGGGATAGTCCATTCGGATCGACGGCCACGCCGCCCTTGGCCCCTCCGTAAGGAAGGTTCATCAGAGCGCATTTCCAACTCATCCAAATGGCCAGCGCGGCGGATTCTCCGAGGGTCAGATTTGGTGAAAAACGAGTTCCGCCCTTGCTCGGACCGATGCTCAGGTGGTGCTGAACGCGGTATCCGTGGAAAACCTCGACCCGCCCGTCGTCGCGCTCGAGCGGCAAGGACACCGTCACCGAACGCTTCGGCTGGATCAGGCGCTCACGGTGTTGCTGCGGAATCTCGAGATGGTCGGCCAAGACCTCGAACTGTTTAACCGCCATGCGGAATACGGGATCTGCAGAATAAAAGCTTTCCATAGGGTCAGGGTGTTAATTTGAGCAGGTCCTTGATGCGCGCAAACATTTTGTCGCCGATTCCCGGCACCCGGCGCAAATCTTCGAGCGATTTGTAGGGGCGGCCGTCGACAATACGCTCGGCCAGCAAAGGCCCCACTCCGGGAAGAAGCTCGATCTCAGCGACCGAGGCGTCATTCACATCGAGGATTTGCCCCGGCCGCAGCGCGAATTCGCTCTCCAGGCTCCTCACTTCCTCCCGCCGTTCTTCGCGCAAGGCGGCCAGCTTCGACTGATCCATTTTTGACCAGAGCCCGGCCCTTCTCACGGCGGCCAGCAGTTCGAGATCATCCATCTTTGCCTTCGCATCATCCACCGCCAAGCCTCCGGGTGTCGTGCGCCCCACACCATAGCTCCGGGCCAGCCCGTTTTCCACCAACCACTCCCCCAGATCACGCCCATTGGCCGTGGTGATAAAGGCGTAGATACGCCGGTGAGCCGAGCGACCCAGCGCGGGGCTCATCGAGGTGTGCACGCTGAAGGATTGGGCCAGAATGCGGGCCGTTTCTTCGGCGGCACGGCGTCCGTATTCCATCGTTGTCTTGGGGTCCTCTACCCCGAAATGTGCCGACTGCTCCCTCACCCGCCGCTGGTCGCTCTCCTGCGCCGCAGAAGTCTCCGGGCAATCCGCAAAATACAGCCGGACCACCTCGCGGCGCCCCGGTTCGAGTTCGACCGTGAAACTATCTCCGTCCGCCCACTCGGTCGCGATGTAGCGGCAACCCTTGAAGGTCTGCATTTCTTCAACCGGCACGGCCATGGCCAGCGCGACCGGGAAGAGTAGGAGGATAGCTCCACCAAGCTTCATCAAAGCACCGTAACACTGCCGCCCCGGATAATGCACGCAGGTTCCCCTTGGCAATGCAGCCCCGGGAGAGATAATAGAGGGACTATGAATATGCCCCGCATCATCTTTCTCTTTTCCGTCATTTTTATTCTCCTCGGTATCGTCGCCTATGTTGCCACCGGTTCCCAACATCCGACCGCGCTCATCCCTGCCGCCCTCGGCATCCTCCTGGCGGGAGCCGGCGCGTTTTCGCTGAAGAGCCTCAAACATGGCGGCCACGCCGCAGCGACCCTCGGCTTGCTCGGGTTTTTCGGCACGGCCAAGAGCCTGCTCAAGCTTCCCGCCCTGCTGGCAGGCGGTCCGCTCGAACGTCCCACCGCCACGGCCACGCAGGCGATCATGGCTCTTCTTTGCCTCATGTTCGTGGCGTTGTGCGTGAAGTCGTTCATCGACGCGCGCAAAGCGCGGACTCAATCCTGATGCCCCTCCACCGCTGCTGGGCGGAGATCGACCACGCCGCGCTGCGCCACAATGCGGCAACGGTGCGCTCGGCCATCGGCGAACTGCCGGGCATCATTGCCGTGATCAAAGCGGACGGCTACGGCCACGGCGCAAGCGAGGTCGCCCGCACTCTCGCACCGCATGCAGATCAGTTCGGTGTGGCCACGCTGAGCGAAGCACGCACCGTGCGGGGCGCCGTGGCGGACAAGGATATTCTGCTGCTCAGCCCGTGCCTGCCGGAAGAACGCGCGACGGCGGTGCGCGAAAATTTCATACCTGTCGTCTCCAGCGTGGCAGAGGCCGCCGCCTACGCGAGCTTGGCCAGCGAAAAACCCGCGCGCATTCATCTCTGCATCGACACCGGCATGGGGCGCATCGGCATTTGGCAGGATGCTGCTTTGGCTGCGGCGCAGGAGATCGCGGCCATGAAGGGCGTTGACATAGAGAGCATTTCCACGCATCTGCCGGTGGCCGACTCGGACCCGGCATTCACCACGGAGGAACTCGAGCGGTGGGACCAATTGGTCCGGCAACTGCGCCCGCTGTTACCCGGGGCAAAATTCCACGCTCTCAACAGCGCAGCCTCGCTGGAGCGCCCGCAGTATGCCGCGGACCGCGTCCGTCCCGGCCTGGCTCTCTACGGTGTTTCTCCGCTCCCGCAATTCCAGAAGCTCCTGCAGCCGGTCATGGCCCTGAAAACGCGCATCACGCTGGTCCGTGAAGTGGGTGCCGGGCGCGGGATCAGCTACGGGCGCGACTTTATTACGCCCCATCCAATGCGTGTTGCGACGCTGGCTATCGGTTATGCCGACGGATACCCGCGGCAGACCTCAAACCGCGGGGCGCAGGTGCTCGTGCGTGGAAAGCGTTGTGCGGTCCTCGGCCGCATCACGATGGACCAACTCATGGTCGACGTGACCGGCCTGCCCCGCGATGTCGCCCCCGGGGATGAAACCGTCATCTTCGGCAGACAAGGAGACGAAGAAATCACGGTCAACGAAGTGGCGGCCTGGGCCGGGACGATCACGTGGGATATTCTCACCCGCTTGGGAAAACGGGTCGTCCTAGAACACCTGAATTCTTAGCCACGGATTTACACGGATAAGCGCGGATATTTTGTGCCGGCTGACATCGGCACAAAACATATTCACCTCGGAGACTTGTCACTCGTCACACGTCACTCGCGACTGCGGCGAGCCGCCGCTAGGCCTTCCGGCCGCAGCAGGACTTGAATTTCTTGCCGCTGCCGCAGGGGCACGCATCGTTGCGGCCGACCTTCGGCATGTCCCGGCGCACGGGCAGCTCCATCTTGAGCTCACCCTGCTCGACTGGGGCGGCAGCGGGACGAGGGGCGGCGTCATCCGGTTGCTCGCCCCCGGAGAATTTCTGCTGCAGATGGGAGAGGAAAGTTTCGAAGGAGGCCAAGTTCGTCGTACTGCGGAACAAGTTGTTCAGCACTTCGCCGCGGATGTGGTCCATCAGCTCGACGAACATTTTGTAGGCCTCGCTCTTGTATTCGACCAGAGGATCCTTCTGCCCGTAGGCACGTAGATAAACACCCTCGCGCAGACCGTCCATCGCGTAAAGGTGCTCCTGCCAGAGACGGTCGATCGCATTGAGCAGGATGTAACGCTCGAGCATCTTGAGCGCATCGCCTTGCTCATGCCCGGCCTTGATCTCGTAGGCAGCCTTGATTTTCTCGACGAGAAAGCGTCCGTTTTCCTCGGCCGTGCGCGTCTCGAACTGTGCGTTGTCCTTGCGCAAACCGAGCGGGAAGGTCTGGTTGACCCACTGGAGCAGGCCCTCGTAATCCGACTCGCCCTGCTCGCCGGGCGCGAGCAGAGCCTCCACCCTCTTGGGCACCATCTCGTCGATGACCTCGAAGATCATGACGCGGGGGTTGTCGGTCTCGATGGCCTCATTGCGGTAGCCGTAGACCACGCCGCGCTGCTGGTTCATCACGTCGTCGAACTCCAGCGTGCGCTTGCGGATGAGGTAATTGCGCTGCTCGACGCGCTTCTGCGCGGTCTCCACGCTCTTGTTGAGCCACGGGTGCTCCAACTCCTCGCCCTCCTCCATGCCGAACCGCTCCATGATCTTGGTCATCCGGTCGGCCGCACCGAAGTTGCGCATGAGGTCGTCCTCGAAACTGACGAAGAACTGCGAGCTTCCCGGATCGCCCTGACGCGCGCAGCGGCCGCGCAGCTGACGGTCGATGCGGCGCGACTCGTGGCGCTCCGTGCCGATGACATGCAAACCACCGAGATCGGAGACGCCCCCGCCCAATTTGATGTCCGTGCCGCGGCCCGCCATGTTGGTTGAGATGGTCACTGTGCCGTGCTGCCCAGCCCGAGAGACGATCTCCGCCTCCTGCAAATGGAATTTGGCGTTGAGCACGTTATGGGGAATTTTATCGCGCTTGAGCATGCGGCTGAGCAACTCCGAGGACTCCACGCTGGCGGTGCCGACGAGGACGGGCTGCTTGGCCGCGTGGCGTTTTTGGATTTCGGTGATGACCGCGTTGTATTTCTCGCGGCGCGTCTTATAGATGCAGTCGTTGGAATCCTTGCGCGCCACATTGCGGTTGGTCGGGATGACAACGACATCCAAGGCGTAGATGTCGTGAAACTCGTTGGCCTCCGTCTCCGCCGTTCCGGTCATGCCACCCAGTTTCTCGTAGAGACGGAAATAATTCTGGATCGTGATCGTGGCGAGAGTCTGCGTCTCGCGGTCGATCTGCACGCCCTCCTTGGCCTCCACCGCCTGATGAAGCCCGTCACTCCACCGCCGCCCGGGCATTTTGCGCCCGGTGTACTGGTCGACGATGAGGACCTTGTTCTCCTCGACGACGTATTCGACGTCCTTCTCATAGAGGCAATATGCCTTGAGCAACTGCGTAATGTTGTGGATGCGCTCGGCCTGGGCGTCAAAGTGCTGCTGCTTGCGGGCCTTGATCTCGATCCTCTGCTTGTCGTCGAGGGAGGGATCAAGGTCGAGGTCGGTGAATTCGGTGATCAGGTCAGGAAGCACGAAAGCATCCGGATCGTCCGGGTTCATGTAGGTGCGGCCCTTTTCCGTGAGGTCGGCTTCGTGCTGTCGCTCCTCGATGGTGTAGAAAAGCTCCTCTTTTAGGGCGACGAGCGCATCTTTCTGCGTGTCCTGATAGAAAGACAACTCCGCCTTGTCGAGCAGGCGGCGCATCTCCGGTTCCTCCATCATACGCAGGAGTCCTTTGTTGCGGGGCTCGCCCAGCTTGACCTTGAAAAGCGCTCGGCCGGCCGCCTCGGTGTCGCCTTTTTCCATCAACTCCTTCACCTCGGTAATGAGGCGCGTGCAAAGCATCGACTGCTTGCGCACAAGTTGGTCGACCAACGGCTTGAACCTGTCGTATTGATGCGTGGAGATGGTCGCCGGCCCGCTGATGATAAGCGGCGTGCGTGCCTCGTCGATCAGGATCGAATCGACCTCGTCGACGATGGCATAGTAGTGCCCGCGCTGCACCTGCTGCTCTTTGGATGTGGCCATACCATTGTCCCTCAGGTAGTCGAAACCGAACTCGCTGTTCGTGCCGTAGGTGATGTCGCAGGCGTATTGAGCGCGCCGGACCTCGGGCGGTTGGTCGTTCTGGATGATGCCGACGGTGAGCCCGAGGAATCGGTAGATCTCCCCGACCCACTCCGCGTCGCGGCGGGCCAAGTAGTCATTGACCGTGACAAGGTGCACCCCGCGGCCGGCCAACGCGTTCAAATAGAGTGGCAGCGTAGCGACGAGAGTCTTGCCCTCGCCGGTGGCCATCTCGGCGATGCGCCCGCTGTGCAGCACCATACCGCCGATGAGTTGAACGTCGAAGTGAACCATCTGCCATTCGATCGGATGGTCCACCACGCTGATCGTCT
>JBAXCT010000052.1:0-10818 GCA_037141375.1 Chthoniobacterales bacterium
GTGTCGTTGTTGTATTTGATGGCCATTCCTTTGCGGAGATCGTTGGCTGCTGGCATGGTGTGAATTCTTTTGGTGGGTGTTTTGGTTGGACGTCAGACACCCTGAAGGCGCGAGAGATCCTGCGAGTCGATGATGCCGATGGGGTGGTCGTTCCCGTCCACCACGATCAGATCGTCGATGCGGTGGGTCTTTAGCACGTGGAGGGCCTCGGCGGCAAGCTTGTCCCCTCCGATGCTCACGGGCGAGCGGGTCATGAACTGCCCCACAGGCTTGGATCCGAGGTCCGGGTGGTTCTGGTATTGCCGTGCCAGATCGCCGTGGGTGAAAACGCCACAAAGTTTCCCGTCGTCATCGACCACGGCGGCCGCGCCCGAGCGGCACTCGGTCATTTTCTTGAGGACATTGAGCACAGATTCGTCGGCCGTCGTGACAGCCACCTGCGTTCCTTTGCGCATGATCTGGTTGACGCGATAAAGCAGGGTGCGGCCCAGGGTGCCGCCGGGATGGAAGCGCGCGAAATCGTCTTGGCGGAATCCGCGCGCCTCGAGCAGCACCATGGCAAGGGCGTCGCCCAAAGCTAGCATCGCTGTAGTGCTGGAGGTGGGAGCGAGGTTCAGAGGGCATGCTTCCTGCCCGACCGCGACGGAGAGGCAGACGTCCGCGGCCTGCCCGAGCGTGGACTGCGGTTGCCCTGTGATGGCAATGAGTTTGACATCGAAGCGCGCCAACGGAGGAAGAATGTTGAGCAATTCGACCGTCTCGCCCCCGTAGCTCAGGGCAATGACCACATCGCCGTCGGTGACGAGGCCGAGGTCGCCGTGCAGCGCGTTGAGGGAGTTGAGCACCACGGCGGTCGACCCTGTGCTGGTGAGGGTCGCTGCGATTTTGTCGCCGATATGGCCGGACTTACCCACGCCGCAGACCACGATCTTCCCGCGGTTGGCCAAGGCATGCATCATCGTCTCGATGGCCCGCCCGAAGGCCTCCCCGTCGAGATTCTCGGCTATGCGGCGCAATTCGTCGGCCTCGATGCCAATGACCCTTTGTGCTTTCGATAAATATTCCATCAGATGTCCCAATGATCTTGTCCCTGGATGGCTAAAAGCGAGAGCGATTTTCATGGTTGAAGGTGGCGGCTGGAACCTTAAACTGGGCCCATGAACCGCGGGATCGCCGCCTTTTTCCTTCTGGCCCTAGCTGCGTCAGGCGTAGCGCAGGACTTTGTCGCGCCGCGTCAACCGCGGCGCGAAGTCACCCCCCCTCCGCCCAAGGCCGTGACCCCGCTCGATCCCGACTCGGCGATCGACGGCGTTGTGGCTGCCGCTTTCCAGACCAAGCAACCTTGGCAGCTGATTAATCCTCTTGCCGCCAAAGGATACGGGGACGGCCGCTATCTCACCTCTTGGGATCCGGATGATGCGGGCAAGCCCAAGGGATTCATTATTTTCGGGCTCAGGATCTGGTAGACGTTACCACCGCGCCCAGCCGCCGGACCATGCGCCTTCTTTTCGTCAAAATGCGCCACATCGGCGATGCGCTTCTAATCACGCCAACGCTGGCCGCGGTAAAACAAGCCATGCCCCGGGCGGAAATCTGGGTCGTCGTGCGCCGCGGATCCGAAGGCATACTCGCGGGCTGCCCGCACATCGACCAGCTGCGCACCGCCATGATCCCCGAACATGGGCCCGCACGCGACGCACACCGCGGAGCGGATCGGCGCCTGCTGGCCGAGCTGCGTGCGGCGAAATTCGAACACGCTTTCGAAATGGGCAGCGGCGACCGCGGCCGATGGCTCGTTGCCCTGAGCGGCGCACGTGGACGCACCGCGAACACAAAGGCCAAAAGGTTTCCTCGAATTTGGAAGCTGGCCTTTAATCGCCCTTCCCGGGCCCAGCGATTCAGCTTCCACGAAGTCCAGAGGGATTACCTTACCGTCCGCGATGCACTGCCTTTGCCGGAGGAGATCCCGCCATTCTGCTTCGACAAACGCGCCATGCGACGATGGGAACCGGCGGAAAGGTTGGAAGATTTTGCGGTCATCCATGCCGGAACACGCTGGGTCCGTAAATCGTGGCCCGAGGAGAGATGGATCGAGACAGGGCGGGCGCTGCTTGAGCGGGTGCCGCGATTGGTGCTGAGTTGCGGACCCGATGCGCAGGAGCGGGCGATGAACACACGTATTGTCGAGGCACTCGGGCCGAAGGCTCTCTCGACCGACGGGCAAACCGACTGGGCGCAGTTGGCTTGGCTGCTGCACCGCGCAAAAATGTTCGTCGGCGTCGATACCGCCGCCATGCACCTCGCAGCGGCCTGCGACTGCCCGACGGTAGCGCTTTTCGGGGAGTCGAAACTTTTCGAATGGTATCCGTGGCGTGTCCGCAGCGTGGTGGTCCGTGCGCACGACTGGCTCGGCAAGGAAACGGCGGAACTCATGGAGGGCACGGATCTGATGAGGGAGATTCCCGCGGCCCGCGTTGTGACCTCCTGCGATGAAATCCTGGCAGGGGGCGGCGTGGTGCAACCAGCCAGCAGCACCTTAATGGTCGCGGACTAAAATCATCTCCGCAAGAAGCCGGAGCATCGCCCCGCGCGAACCGAAAGGCCGCAATGCCCGGACCGCTTCTTCCGTCCAATAGGCCGCAAGTTCGTGCGACCGCGCCAGACCATAAAGTGCCGGGAAGGTCATTTTACCCGCCGCCGCATCTTTTCCGGCGGTCTTGCCCAGCTTCTTTGCCGATTGCGTAGCATCAAGGACGTCGTCCTGGACTTGGAAAGCCAGGCCTAGGGCGAATCCGAATCGGTCGAGGGCCGCGACTTCGGATTTGCCGGCGCCGGCACACATCGCGCCGAGCTTGAGCGCGGCCCGCAGCAGCATGCCGGTCTTGGCCGCGTGGATGAAATAGAGCGAGGGCTCGGACGGCTTTTGCCCCTCGGCCTCGAGGTCCGCGACCTGGCCCGCAATGAGACCGCGCGAACCCGCGGCTGCAGCCAGTTCCGCGACCAGATCACCGAGACCATAACGAGCAGGCGGACGCGCGGTGGCCAACACGCCGAATGCGGCGGTGAGAAGCGCGTCACCGGCCAGCACGGCGATGCCTTCGCCGAAAACCTTGTGCGAGGTGGGACGGCCGCGGCGAAGATCGTCGTCATCCATGCACGGCAGGTCGTCATGGATGAGCGAGTAAGCGTGCATCAACTCCACGGCGCAGGCCGCAGGCATCGCCCCGCCAACGCTGCCACCGCAAGCTTCGGCCGCGGCGCAGCAAAGGACGGGGCGCAAGCGTTTGCCGCCGGCCAGCAAGCTGTAACGCATGGCGCGGTGAATGGTGGCAGGCTTGGTGTTCGCGGGAGGGATGCTGGCTCGCAACGACTTTTCGATCGCCGTGCGGGTGCGGCGCAGCCAAGGGTCGAGCGGAGCGCATGGACGAGCCGATGCCTGCTTTCCTCGAGGGGATGATTTCATGAGCGCCCCTTCCTCTTTGCCCCCAGCACCGGGATCACTTGGGCAAGCGGCAGACAATTGATGACATCGCTTTTGGTCAGCCAACCTTTGCGCGCGGCACCAACGCCAAAGTACAGATTCTGCAATCCATCGCATGAGTGGGCGTCGGGGTTGATGACGCACTGCACACCCTTCTCCTTGGCCAGCCGCCACCAGCGCCAGTCCATGTCGAGACGGTGCGGGTCGGCATTGAGTTCGATCATGGTGCCCGTGGCGACAGCCGCCTCGAGAATCTCCGGGACATTGACGGCATAGGCCTCCCGCCGCAGGAGGAGGCGACCGGTGAGATGACCGAGCATGGTGACGTGCGGATTTTGCATCGCGCGAATGAGGCGCTTGGTCATCTCTTCACCAGATAAGGTGAAGGACGAATGGACGCTGGCCACGACATAGTCCAGTCCGGCCAGAACGGAGTCGGGAAAATCGAGGGAGCCATCCTTGAGGATATCGCACTCTGTGCCGCAAAATATCTGGAAGCCTTCGAAACCCTTGTTCAGCGCTTTGATTTCCGCGATCTGCTTTTTGAGCCGCACGTCGTCGAGGCCGTTGGCTTGGACGGAGGCTTTGCTGTGGTCGGCGATGCCGAGGTATTGCAGGCCGAGTTCCTGCGCGGCGACCGCCATTTCTTCCAGCGTGTTGCGGCCGTCGCTAGCGCGGGTGTGGCAGTGGAATGTTCCCCTGATCTGCTCGAGTTCGACGAGAGAGGGAAGCCGGTGCTGTCTAGCCAACTCGAATTCGCCCCGATTTTCCCGCAGCTCCGGCTCGATGTAGTCCAAACCGAAGACAGCGTAGAGGTCGCGCTCATCGCGGACCGCGGGAATCTCCGGGGCATTCTCCTTGGCCGGGGCCAGCCGGTATTCGTTCAGCGTCCATCCGCGCTCTTGGGCCAGCCCGCGCAGCACGATGTTATGCTCCTTGCTTCCGGTGAAATAGTTGAGGGCGAAGGGATATTCCTCATCGGTCACCACGCGCAGGTCGGCCTGCAATCCACCCTCGAGCATGACGCTGGACTTGGTGTCGCCGGACGCCATCACGCTCTCGACCAGCAGATGTTCGCGGAATATTTTTGAAATGGCCGCGGGATGGCTTGTCGACACGATGATGTCGATGTCATGCACCATCTCGTTGCGGCGGCGCGTGCTGCCGCCGGCCGCGAGTCGGATCACATCGGGATGGGCACGCAAATCGTCGAGAAGAATCCTCGAGGCGTGCGCCGCGGCCGAGGCGAGATGGCGCCCCGCGCCCTGCTTGATGGAGTCGAGAGCCTGCAGAATTTTTTCCTGCGTTTTGGCACCGAAGCCGTCGAGCGAGGCGACCCTGCCATCACGGCACGCCGCTTCGAGATCGGAGAGCGATGCGACTTTGAGTTGCTCGTAGAGCGCTTTGATCTTCTTCGGTCCCAGACCTGGCACATCGAAGAGTTCGAAAAGTTTCGGCGGAAACTTCGCGCAAAGATCCTCGTAGTAAGGCAGCCGCCCGGTGGTGACAAGCGTGCCGATTTTGTCGCGCAAGGCCTCGCCGATGCCGGGGATTCCCTCAAGTCCGTTGTCGCGGACGAGGGTGGCGAGATCGCCCTCGAGCAGTTCGAGCGCGCGGGCCCCATTGCGGTAGGCGCGGATCTTGAAGGGGTTCTCGCCCTGCAACTCCAGCAGCAGCGCAATGCGCTCGAGGATCCCGACCACTTGGTCACGCGTGACAGCAGGCATCTCAGGGTGCATAGGTCGCCACGCGATTGCGCCAACCGGGGAGCCAGCGCTTTTCACCACGGGCCGGCGGCGAGAGTTCGACGCGGCGGGTGAGGACGCGATCCGCACTTTTGGCAAAGGTGGACAAGGCGGCGCCGGCGCCGGACATTTCTTCCAGAACCTGCAGCAATCCCCAGCCCTCGCGGTTGTAGCGCTCGGTGGGGGAAGTCCCCTCACCCTTGAAATTGACGTAGTCCATCAATGCATAAAGTCCGCCCGGGGCATTGGCCACACGATAGAAGTTGGCGCGGATGGCAGCACGCGCGCCGACAGGGACGGCGGACAACATATCCGGCAAGGATGACTCGAGGCGCAGGGCAGCGAAGCGGGCCTGCTGTTCGACGGTCGCCGCAAGCAACGAGCGCAAGCCGGTGAGTCGCGGTCCGTGAAAGTCGGCCATGAAGGCGGCGCGGTCGGACCACGGGCAGGCCTGAGCTTCGAGGAGCCACGCGGGCAACTCCACTCCCTGCGAGCGCAGAGAGTCACGCAGCGCTGGGAAACTTTCCTTGAAGGGGCCGCGCCGCCCCGCCGGATACCAGATGAAATGACCGATCCCGAGGGAGGCGAAGTTCTCGCCTGTGTTCCAGGAGGTCAGGCCGTCCCTTGTCCCCGCACACTCGTTGCGCCAGATTTCTTTGCCGATGCTGGCGGCTTCCGCCGGGCTGATGTGGATTTCGCTTTGCGCGAAGACCGCGGGAACGGCGAACAACAGCGCGCTGAGCGCGGCGATGAGGCAGGTGGCTAACCGGTTCACCGGCCGGATGCGATCAGGCCCCGCCGACGCGCATGGGCATCAGCACGTAGACAAAGGGCGCGTTGATTTTGATCACGCCGGGACTGATGTCGTCGATCAATTCGAAATGAATCTCGTCTTCCTGCAGGTAGCGCAGCGGCGCGAGGAGGAATTCGGGATTGAAGGCGATCGAGATATCCTTGCCCTTGTAGGAGACGGCAAGGGCCTCGCGTGCCTCGCCGACCTCCGGCGTGTTACAGGTGATGTCGATGTTGCCCTTGGTGAAGCCGAGGCGGACCGACGCGGTCTTCTCGTTGTTGAGCAGCGAGACGCGGCGCACCGCGTTGAGCAGGGCCTCGCGCTCGACGGTCACGCGCTCATTGACCTTGGTCGGGATGACCTGGAGATAGTTCGGGTAATTTCCTTCGACCAACTTCGAGATCAGCGTGGTTGGCCCACACTCGAATTGCACGAGATTCTGCGCCAAGCGGATGACGACATCGCCCTCATCCTTGAGCGCGCGCATGAGTTCCTGGATGGCCTTGGTGCGCACGATGAAGTCGCGTTCTTGGCTCTTCGGGATTTCCTGGTCGTTGACCTCGGCGAGAGCGAGGCGGCGACCGTCGGTCGCGACGAGGGTGAGCTTGTCGGTTTTGAACGAGAAGAAGATGCCGTTGAGCACATAGCGTGTCTCGTCGAGGGAGATGGCGTAGTGCGTCTTGCGCAGCGCGTCCTTGAGGTCGGCTGACTTCAGCGTGAATTCCACCGCATTCTCGAAGGCGGGCAGTCCCGGGAACTCCGCCTCGGGCAGCCCGAAGATTTTGTAAACGCCCGCCCCGCTGTGCAGCGTGGCCACGCTTTTGGAGTCCACCTCGACCTCGATGTCGGTCTTCGGCAAATCCTTGACCAGCGTGCTGAGGCGTTTGGCCGGCAGGGTGGTCGCGCCCTGCTTGACCGTTTTGGCGGCGACCGAAGTGCGCACCGTGAAATCGAGATCCGTCGACGTGAGCGTGAGCGTATCGCCGGAGGCCTGCAGGAGGACGTTGGAGAGAATCGGTAGCGTGCTGCGAGGATTGACCGCGCTGACGGCGTTTTGCAGGCCATCGGCGAAAGCCTCTTGAGAGATCGTGAATTTCATGGGTATGGGGCTAGCCCATCGTTTGTGTCGGGGAATTGAGCTTCCCTGTCAAAGCCAAAACAAGCCGGCGACTCATCTCTGGAGCGAGGCCTCAAGGAAGCGGACGACCTGCCGCAGATTTTCCTCTTTATCCATGCGCGCCTGTACGGTCTTGCAGGCATGGATAACCGTCCCGTGGTCTTTGCCGCCAAAAGCCTCCCCGATGTCCTGCAGGGAGGTTTTCGTCAGGCGGCGGGAGATGAACATCGCGATCTGTCTGGGAAACGCGATGTTGGCCGGGCGGCGCTTGCTGGTCATATCGGCCAGACGCACATCATAGTGCTCGGCCACCTTGCGCTGCACCTGATCGATGGTGACCGCGCGGCGGGCCTCCTCCTGCAGGATGTCGCGCAGGAGATGCTCGATGGCCTCGTCGCTCAGGGCGCGACCGCTGAGTGAGGAGAAGCTGGCCACCCGGAGGAGCGCACCCTCCAGCCGTCGCACGTTGGATTTGATGCGCTGGGCCAGGAACTCGAGCACGTGGTGAGGAAGCTTGACCTGCAAAACATCAGCCTTCTTGCGGAGAATGGCGAAGCGCGTCTCCATATCGGGCGGTTGGAGCTCGGCGGTCAGGCCCCACTCGAAACGCGAGACCAGACGCTGCTCGAGTTGCGCGATCTCGCTCGGTGGCCGGTCGCTCGAGAGAACGATCTGTTTGCGGCCCTCGAAAAGCGAGTTGAAGGTGTGGAAGAACTCCTCCTGCGAGCGCTCCTTGCCCGCCAAGAACTGGATGTCGTCGATGAGGAGCACATCGGCCTGGCGGTAGCGACGGCGGAACTTGACCAGCGAGTTGGTCTGGATGGCCTGGATGAACTCGTTGGTGAAGGTCTCGCTGCGGACGTAGGCCACCTTGGCCCCTCTCTTGCTTCGGGCGATGTGGTGGCCGATGGCGTGGAGGAGGTGCGTCTTGCCCAGACCGACCCCGCCGTGGACGAAGAGAGGATTGTAAGTACGCGAAGGGGACTTGGCCACGGCAAGAGAAGCAGCGTGGGCAAACTCGCTGTTCGAACCGACAACAAAAGTGTCGAAGACGTAGCGCGGATTAAGGCCGCGGGGATCGGCCGGTTCGTCGGGCTCTATCGCGTCCTCGGCCTCGGCCGGGAGGAGCAGCGCCGCCGCCTCCTTGGGAGCGCTGCCGTTCTCCACGATGAACTCAAGAGCGCGCTTCGATCCGAAGATCGTGAGCAGCGCGGCCTGCACTTGCCCCCCATAATTGCTCTCGATCCACACCTGATAAATGCTGTTCGGGATGGCCAAGGTCAGAGCCTTGGACGTCACCCCTTGCAGTCGCAATGTGGAAAACCACCGGTCGAAAACACCTTGACCCAATTCGGCCTGCAAGGCCGATGAAATCTGGGTCCACAGCATTTCCAACTCCCCTGTGGAGGGAGAGTTATTCACCTTCGAGGCTGCGGCATCCGCCCGGGAGGCGGCCAGTTTGCGGCTAGAGCGGGGAGAAGTGGAGATCGGGGTAAGGGAGGCTGAGCGTGGGGAGACAGAGCGCGGCATAAGTTCCTTCTGTTAAACGTGACAAAGAGATGATGGCTTGGCCCGGGAACCGGGTGAGGAGCAGCGCAGAGAATGATTGGCGCGCTAAGGGCGGCGCCATCTCAGCGGGGCAGGACGAGCGTGAGACGAAGCTGACACTGTTCACAAGTTGTTCACAGTCTATATTCATTCCTTGCGGCGTCACAAGCGCAAGCGTATCGGCGCGCCAAGGGCCGCTCAATAATTTTTCATGCTTTGTAAACTTTTTGTCAAAATCGCTTGACCATCGCGCCCGGCGCACCGGGAGTTGCTGCTGCACTGCGCAACGCTCGGGGCTTGAGCTTGTCGGCCGCGCGGCGCGTGACGCGTCATTCCATCGGCGCTTTTTCCGAGCGAAAACAAACAGCGAGAACGAAGGTGAAAAAGGTGCCGATGAGAACGTAATAGGGCCACGCGATGGCCGGCCACCACGCCGGCAAGATGATGCCGAAGTCGAAGACGCGCTTCACGATCTGGCCCGCGGCGTCGGTCGATTCCCAGAGCGGAATTTTGATTTTGCAAAGGATGAGCACGGCAAGGATGCCGCAGGTCATGGCAAAAATATTGGCGCGGTCGCTGCCCCGGCTCCGCGTGGTGACGCCGAGGAGGAAGACGCCGAGCAAAGATCCGTAGCTGTAGCCGAGGATGCCGAGAGCCAGCGGGATGATCGTCACGTGCGTGTGGAGCACGGTGTAGGCGGCCCCCGTGGCGACAATCACCATGAGGACCCCGAAAACTGCGGTAGCCCAGCGCGCTGCGCTAACCGCCTGACGGTCGCCCGCGCCGGGCCGGATGTAGGGCTGGTAGAAATCCTTGATGAAGGAGGTCGCCAGCGCGTTGAGCGCGGCCGAGGTCGAACCCATCATGGTGGCGAAGACGCCCGCCACGATCAGCCCGCGGATGCCGATAGGCATCTCGTTGACGATGTAGTGCGCGAAAATCTCGTTGTCCTCCAACGGCAGGCCCGGATCGGGCAGCACCTGGTAGCGGACGTAGAGGAGGAGGCCGACGGCGAGGAAGCAGAGGACGATCGGGATATCGGCGAAGCCGCTCAGGATCAGCGAAAGCCGCGACTTCGCGGCGTTCTCGGCGGTGAGCATGCGCTGCACCATGTCCTGGTCCGTACCATGGGTGGCCATGGTGAAGAATGTGATGCCGATCACCGCGGCGAAAATCGTGTATTCCGATTCCAGCAACCCGCGCAGCGCCTCGCCAAACGGCTTAGCCGCATCCCATCCGGTCTGGATCATCGAGAGATTCTCACCCGCCAGTTGCTCCTGGACGGTTTTCATTCCCCCGGGGATTTCACCGAGCACCGCGAAGATGGAGAAAATGATGGCGCCGATCATGAGGCAGGCCTGGATCAGGTCAGTCCAGACTACCGCCTTAATGCCCCCGATCGCGGTGTAGAGGGTGGTGACGAATGTCACGAAGACGATGCCCCAGAAATAGGTCCAGATGGTCACCGGGCAGCCGGGGCACAGATAGCGGTAGATGACGACGATGATGACGCCGCCGAGATAAAGCCGCACGCCGATGCCGAGGACGCGCGTGACCAGAAAGATCCCGCTGGCCATGTTCTTGGTCCGCTCCCCGAAGCGCAGCGTGAGGAACTCGTAGATGCTCTCGACCTTGTAGCGGTAGTAGGGGGCGATAAAGAGAAACGCGATGATGATGCGGGCCAGGATCGTCCCGATGGCCAGCTGCGCGTAGGCGAAGCTGCGGGTTTTGAACCCCTCGGCCGGGGCGCCGAGGAAGGTGACCGCGCTGGTCTCGGCCGCGATGATTGAGGCCAGCACGGCCCACCAAGGGATCGAGTGGCCGCCAAGGGCGAAGTCGACGAGGTTGGTGTTGCCCCGCGCCGCGCGCAGACCGATGCCGACAATGACGGTAAAATATACGGCGACTACGATTCCATCGACGAGGAGGGCGGTGTTCATGGCGTCAGCAGAGCGCCCCGGCGGATCAGGCCAAGTTCTTCACGAGCACTTTGGATTGCCGGCCATCGGCCTCGTATTTTTTTCGCCGCACTCCCGGCAGTGCCTCATGCGAGGTCTCGGTGAACCCGCCTTTGGTCTGCAGGTATTTGTAGGCCTGGGTGCTGAGGGCGAAGAGCTTCTGCAGGCCCTTGTCC
>JBAXCT010000053.1:0-10808 GCA_037141375.1 Chthoniobacterales bacterium
CCTATGCCGGTGACCCTGCGCATCCTTACACCAACACTCCTGCCGTGACCATTGCCGCGCCCCCCTCAGGCACGAATGCCACCGCCACTGCGACCATATCCGGTGGTCTGGTGACTGCTCTGGCCGTCACCGCACCAGGCAGCGGTTATACCAACGTGCCGACTGTTACCATCGATGGTCCCGGAGTGCCTAATACATACACTGGGGCAACCACGATCAACGCGGGAACCCTGCAACTCAGCGGCACTCACGCATCCCCGATCACCATCGGTGGCAGTGCGGTCTTGGAGTCGGCTCTTGTCTCAACCAACTGGCCCACGACCACCGGCTCACTCACCTTCTCTAACGGCGCCAAGGTGCGCATCACGGAAACGCCGACCCTTGACTCCTACACTCTTGTCACCGCAAACGGAGGCATCTCCGGGACGCCTACGCTGGAATCTGCCATCGTTGGCTACACCCTCACCAAGAGCGGCAACTCGCTGATCCTGACAACCGCTGTGCCAACCACACCCACGGTTTCTGTGACGGGCTCGTTCGCCTCGTTCACAACCACGGTCGGCTCGCCCTCCGCGGCGCAAAGTGTTAGCGCGAGCGGCTCCGACCTCACAGCAAACATCACGGTGACTCCGCCTGCGGGTTACGAAGTTTCGACCGACGGGACGAACTACAGTGGGTCTCTCTCGCTTACGCAATCGGGCGGTATCGTGTCATCGGCCACCGTGTATGTCCGGTTGACCGGCGCTGCGGTTGGCTCTTTCTCCGGCAACGTGAGCTTTGCCAGCACCGGTGCCAGCACGCAGACCGTTCCGGTGACCGGGAGCGTAGTCAGTCTCTATAATTCTTGGGCCTCGGGCTACGGCTTGTCCGGGTCCAACGCCGCGACCACCGCTGACCCTGATTCCGACGGTTTCGACAACAACAAAGAATACTGCTTTGACGGCAACCCGACCAACAGCACGCCGTATCTCTTCAAGGTGACTCCGAGCGGCACAAATGCGGTGTTCAACTGGATCCAGCGCAATAGCGGTGTGAGCTACGAGGTGCAGACGAACAGCACGTTGACCAACGTGTGGACGGGCCCGGCGGCGGTGACGATTTCCAATTCGACCAATCAAAGCGGGGTGCTCCTGAGCAACGACTACATGAGGAAAGAGTTTATCGTTCCGGCCTCCGGCAAAAACTTCTACCGCGTCAAGGCCACCAACGCGCCGTAAGCCTGGAAAGAGCATTGAGAGTTCATCCCATTCCCTCGACGACCGACTGCTGCTTCATACTGCTACTACGATCAGGAAGCCAGCCGATGGGCTTGGGGTCCTCGTTGGTCCCGCGGCCGCGGGGCTAATGCCACGGCACCTGCCCTCCAAAATTCGACTAGCGAGAGGACATTGTGACAAAGCTAGGTTAGCTGGATGGGCCTACGTGCGGTGATTTCGTCTTCGGTGGATCTGGGGGTTTGAAAAACTATTGTCTGGAGGCGCTCTTCGGATTACTCTCTGCCACTGTGAGTTCGATCTTTACCAAAGATGGGTTGCTGATCCTCGCTGCGGTGGCGCTCGTCGCGGGGTTGGTTGGATTTATCGCCGGTCGCTCGGGCGCGCCCGAGCCAGTTTCCCCCGCAGCTTCGCAGGTCAGTACCGCAGTCCATGGGCCGCGCAAGGGCAGCGGGGTGGCTGATGCCGAGGAGATTGTGGCGCGCGCGCGCCAGCCATCGGCCTCGCAGGACAAAAAGCCGCCGACGATGACTTTATCCGACGCTTTTGCCTTGGCTGATCCCAAAAACCGGGAGCGTGAGATGGGAAACATTCTCGCGGCGGCCTCGCTCCCGGATGTGAAGAAAGGTTTGGATTGGGCTCTGGCCCTGCCGGAGGGATTCGCCAAGCTCGATGCGCTGCAGAGGATCATGGACCGCTGGGGGCAACTCGATGGCCCTGCCGCCGCCGCCTATGGCGAGCAGGTGCTGGCCAGCACCGGGCGGTCCGATTTGTTGGAGGAAGCCCTGCGCGGTTGGGGGCAGACCGATCCGACCGCCTCGCTCGGCTACGCGCAATCCATGGCCGTGGGCAATGATGTGAAGAGGAGCGTTTCGCGGGGCATTATTCGTGATTGGGCCGACCGCAGTCCGCAGGCGGCCGCCTCGTTCGCGGCGGAAAATCAAGTGGAGGTCGGACGCGGCGGCTGGCCCGGTTTGGTCGCCGACCGGTGGTCGAAGCAAGACCCGTCGTCAGCGGCCGCGTGGGCCGCGAGTCTGCCGGAGGGTGACGCCCGGCGTCGGGCCTATGACGAGGTGGTGCAGAATTGGTGCGATCTGAACATTCAATCCGCGGCCGCCTTTGTCGCCAGCCAGCCGGCCGGTCCGAACAAGGAGGTGATGGTCAGCACGCTGGCGAGGGAAGTGGCCAAGCTCGATCCACCCTCGGCCTTGCAATGGGCTAGCACCCTGAGCGACCCGGTCATGCAGGAGGACACGGCGTGGTCGATCATGCGGCGCTCGGTGCGCAACGATCCTGCGGCCGCGCTCGAACTGCTGCAAAAGTCCAGCCTCTCCGCGCCCGTCCAGCAGGCCATCTCCACCCGGATCACCGCGCGACAGAACGAAGGCCAGAACAACGGTGGACCCTGAGCCGCAGCGCGGCCCTGCTCTTTTCACCCTAGAAAGAGCGTTGAGATTTTACGGTTCAGGGCCGTGAGGTTGAAAGCCAACGATTTGTCGGTCCGAGCGCGCTCACCCAAACAGTGAGGCACGCCGATGAAGTAAATCGGCTCACGCTCACTCCCTCGACCACTGCTCTAGGAATACCGCTTAACCGCAACGAGCACTCAACGGGTGCTGCTTTTACCGCGCGCCGACTTGGCGCCTACATCCTCACCACGGGGTAAGTCTTCCCGTGGTATTCTCCGGTCATCTGGTTGTTCAGTTTGTCGAACGAGAGAATGTGGAACTGGTGCAGTCCCGATTTCGGCATGGTCACGAGCAGCATATCGCCCTGAAGCTTCCAGGTGCCGCGGCCATAGCCCTGGCCCAAGCCGGCGATGGCAACACCGTTCTTCTTGAACGTCATGATGTGTGGAAATCCCATCCAAGTCCCCACGAGATGCTTGTCGACGCCTTTGGGAAGATTGGCTGCGTGGAGGGCAGAGGTGGCGAGGAGCAGGAACGCCACCAAGAGAGAGAATTTCGTTTTCATGACCCCCTTGGCTAAGATGTCCCAGCCTCCTTGGCAAGCGCTCTTTCTCCGGCCGTCCCTTGGGCTGGTCGGCCCGGTCTTCCCGGGTTAATAGTTCCGGATGTGGTCGCGCCTTCTGCTTGCCATGGCCGTGGCCGCGGCCGCGGCCCTTCCGGCTGGCTGCGGGAGGAAAGAAATCTCCGGAAACTACCGCGATGCGGAGAATCCGGCGATCCGCTACGAGTTCCGGCCTGACGGCCGGTGGACCGCGACTTTGTCTCTCGAGGTGCCCGCCGGTTTGTTTGCCCATGGCGCGGGTCAGCGCCTCGAGGGAACTTACCGAAGGAATGGCGAAACATGGGAACTCACGTGCGCGGCGCGCTTCCGCGAGGATCCGGTGAGCGGGGAATTCAAGGAGGACCGCGGCGGCGGCAGTCACGCCGACCATATGTTTGTCGTCCGGGAGGGCGCTCTTGTTCCGACCGGACGTCAGGATGCGGTCTTTGCCTCCGACCTCAACCCGCTGGGAGCGCGGCGACTGGAGCCCGAGGGCACGGAAACGCCGCCGCGCTAACCCTTAAATAGCAATTGATCGTTGAGGGGATGAGAGCCGGAGACAGCCGGAGGCCATTGAGAGACCGAGCATGAGCGATTGACATCATCGGCTTGTTTCACTCTTGGGGTGAGTGCGCGAGGATCGACAAGTCGTTGGCTTCCACCCTCTCCATCTTCAACCATAAACTCTCGACGCTCTTTCTCGCTTTATTGAAATGTCGCCTGAATGCCCAACGCGGTTAGCAACTCAGGGGAGATGGTGCCCGTGACCGGCATGCCGTTTTGCAGTTGGTACTGCTCGATTGCCCCCGCGCAGGAGGCGGCGAGGCCGTCGATGGTGCCGCCATAGAGTCCGATCTTCTGCAGGGCCGCCTCGACAGCGGTTTCCACCGGATAGGTAGAGTAAACGGGATAGGCGACATAGTCGGGTTGAGTCACAACAGCCCAACCGGCCCACGCACCATAAGGCGCGAGGTAAGGCGTGCCCGGGTTCAGGTCGACGGCAACGTAGTTGCCGTCCCGCCAGACATAACCGCTGTGGAATCCTTCCGGCCCGACCACGGTGGCATCGTAGCCCGCGCCGTTGGCTGTCCGGACGCTCACGTTGGCGGTCCCATCGTCCTCCCTCGTGACCTGCGCGTCGGCCGAGCGGGTACCGTCATCGGCGCTGACATTCGCGCCGTCGTCCGTGCGCTGGATATTGACCGAATCGTCGCGCATCGGTGCCTCGACGAGCGGGGCGGGGACGGCGCTTTCGCCACCGCCTGCTTCATGCGCTCGGGCACCCGCTCCACGGGCGAAGCCTTGGGTCGCGGCAGCCGCCGACAGGATCGCTGGGAGAAGGAACGGGACGATATTCACAGAGCTTGAGTAGAGTCCTAAGCAGGCAAGGTGGCAAGGGCAGGCTGGGGCAGGCATCGACGGCCGGTCCGGAGGCTGGAAGCAGCTTAGGCGTTGCAACTATTAGGAAATCTTATACTCTCCATCGAAATGAGCGTTGCCTCCGCCGCCCACAGAGTGCGTCAGCCCAATCCCTTGGTGGCTTTCTTACGCTCCTCTATCGGCAAAAAGTGGGTCGTTGGCATTTCCGGATCTCTTTTGGTTCTCTTTGTCGTCGCGCACTTGGCAGGCAACCTGACCATCTATTTCGGGCCGCATGGCGAGGGGATCAATCAGTATGCGGCGGCGCTCCATGCCAACCCGATGCTTCTCTGGGGCGCGCGGCTCGGACTGCTGCTGGTCTTCCTCATCCACATCGCGACCGCGATTGCGCTCGTCCTCCAAAATCGGCGGGCGCGTCCGCAGCGCTACGCGGTGCCGGGGCGGTTGCAGAGCACGGTCTTTGCCCGGACGATGGCGCTGAGCGGACTTGTCGTGCTGACATTTCTGATTTTTCACGTCCTCCAATTCGCGGCCGGCCTGAGCCCGCATTCGCACCTGCGCGATCTCGAGGGGCGTCACGATGTGGCTGCGATGATCATCCTGAGCTTCCACAACCCTTGGGTCTCCGGATTTTACCTCCTGGGCATCGGTCTTCTCGGCATGCATCTGAGCCACGGTATCTCGAGCATTTTCCAGACGTTCGGGCTCAGCGGGCGCAAGTCATTCTGCTTGATCCGCTGCGCCGGTCTCGCCTTGTCGTGGATCCTCATGGCGGGCTTCGCCTCGATCCCGCTGGCCGCGGTGGGTGGCTACCTGAAGGTCCTGCCTACCGAGATGCGCCCATTGCCCGAGATGTCCGCGACGCGCTGAAGCACCATGAGCACGATCACCCTCGATTCCAAAATCCCGCCCGGTCCTCTGGCCGACAAGTGGACCAACTACAAGGCGTCCAGCAAGCTGGTCAGCCCGGCCAACAAGCGGCGCTACGAGTTGATCATCGTGGGTTCCGGCTTGGCCGGTGGCTCGGCGGCAGCGGTCTTCGGCGAGCAGGGCTACAACGTGAAGTGCTTCTGCTACCAGGACAGTCCGCGCCGCGCGCACAGCATCGCCGCGCAGGGCGGGATCAACGCGGCGAAGAATTACCAGAACGACGGCGACAGCGTGGACCGTCTGTTCATGGACACGATCAAGGGCGGCGACTTCCGCTCCCGCGAGGCGAACGTCTACCGCCTCGCGCAGGTCAGTGGTCTCATCATCGACCAGTGCGTGGCGCAGGGTGTGCCTTTCGCCCGCGAATATGGCGGCATGCTGGCCAACCGGTCTTTCGGCGGGGCGCAGGTGTCGCGGACCTTTTACGCGCGCGGGCAGACGGGCCAGCAGTTGTTGCTCGGTGTCTATTCCGAACTGAGCCACCAGATCGCGGCCGGCACGGTGAAGATGCACCCGCGCCACGAGATGCTCGACCTTGTGCTGGTTGATGGCCATGCCAAGGGCGTGATCGTGCGCAACATGGTGACGGGCGAAATAGAGTCTCATTCGGCCGACGCGGTGATCCTCGCCACCGGCGGATACGGCAACGCCTTTTTCCTTTCGACCAATGCGATGGGCTGCAACGTGACTGCGACCTACCGCGCCTACCGCCGCGGGGCGCTCTTCGCCAATCCTTGCTACACGCAGATCCACCCGACCTGCATCCCGGTGAGCGGGGAATACCAATCCAAGCTCACGCTGATGAGCGAGTCTCTGCGCAACGACGGACGCGTGTGGGCGCCGAAGCGCAAAGAGGACTGCGGGAAAAAGCCATCCGACATCCCCGAGGAAGACCGTGATTATTTCCTCGAACGCAAATACCCGAGCTACGGCAACCTCGCGCCCCGCGACATCTCATCCCGCTCGGCCAAGGAAGTCTGCGACGAGGGGCGAGGGGTCGGGCCGGGTGGACTCGGCGTTTACATGGATTTTGCGGATGCGATCAAGCGGCTCGGGGAGGGCACCGTTCGCGAGCGCTACGGGAATCTTTTCGAGATGTACGAGAACATCACGGGGGACAACGCCTACCACACGCCGATGCGCATTTATCCCGCCGTCCACTACACGATGGGCGGGCTGTGGGTTGACTACGAACTTCAGAGCAATATCCCGGGCTTATTCGTTATCGGCGAGGCCAATTTCTCCGACCACGGGGCCAACCGTTTGGGCGCGAGCGCGCTGATGCAGGGCTTGGCCGACGGCTATTTCGTCCTCCCCTACACGATCGGCAATTACCTCGCACCTCTGCGCGGAACGCGCCCCGACGCGAACCGTCCGGAGTTCAAGCAAGCCGAGCAGGAGGTGCGCGACCGCGTCAAACGCCTGCTCAGCGTCAAGGGCAAGCGCACGGTGGACAGCTTCCACAAGGAGATTGGCAAGTTGCTGTGGGATGAGTGCGGCATGGCGCGGAGCAAGGAGGGACTGGAGAAAGCGATCAATAGGTTCAACCAGATCCGCGATGAATTCTGGAGCGACGTCCTCGTGCGTGGCGAAGGCGACGAACTGAACCAATCGCTCGAGAAGGCGGGGCGCGTCGCCGACTTCATCGACTTCGGTCAACTCATGTGCGAGGACGCGCTCAGTCGCAACGAATCATGCGGCGGACACTTCCGAGTCGAGCACCAGACGCCCGAGGGCGAGGCGCTTCGCAATGACGACGATTACTTTTACGTGGCGGCTTGGCAATACACTGGCGAGGGCAAACGTCCGGATCTGGTCAAAGAACCGCTGCACTACGAGGGCGTTAAGCTGGCCACGAGAAGCTATAAATAGTTGAGAGAAATAACACTCAGAGATGTCAGAGGAAACGAAGAGAGGATTCAACTTTGAGAAGCTCGATGTCTGGCAACGGACGGTTGGTCTTGCTGCTTTCATCGATGACATCACCGGAAAGTTCCCGTCAGAGGAAAAGTTCGGCATCACCAGTCAGATGCGCCGTGCGGCCGTCTCGGTATCCTCCAATATCGCCGAGGGAAGTTCGCGCTCCTCGCGGCAGGATTTCGCGCGTTTCGTCGAATTTGCCGTCGGTTCGCTCTACGAGCTTGTCAGCCAAGGCTTCATCGCTCGTAAGCAAGGTTTACCCGATGATCCTGGTTTCCATAAACTCTACTCTGATTGGGACGAACTCATCCGCATGCCCATCGGCCTGCGTAACCATCTGCGCAGCTAATTCCTCAACCCTCCACCCTCATCTCTCAACTATCCAATGCACTTCCATCTGAAAATCTGGCGACAGGAAGACAGGAGCAAACAAGGCGGCTTTCAGGAGGTGGAAGCCCGCGATATACCGGCCGAGGCTTCGTTTCTCGAGATGTTGGACATCGTCAACGACCGACTCTCTGAAAAGGGCGGCGAACCGGTGGCTTTCGACCACGACTGCCGCGAAGGCATCTGCGGTTCGTGCAGCATGACGATCAACGGCATACCGCAGGGACCGGGGCGCGGAACCGCGTGCCAGCTTTACATGCGCAAGTTCAAGGACGGCGACACGATCTACATCGAGCCGTTTCGCGTAGGGTCGTTTCCCGTGGTCAAGGACTTGGTGGTCAATCGCTCCGCCTTCGATCGCATCATCCAGGCGGGAGGATTTATCAGCGAGCGCTGCGGCAACGCGCAGGATGCGAACGACACGCCGATACCGAAAACCGTGGCTGACTACGCGATGGATGCGGCTGCCTGCATCGGTTGCGGGGCGTGCGCCGCAGCCTGTCCGAACGGATCAGCCATGCTGTTCGTCTCGGCCAAAGTAGGGCATCTCGGGCTCCTGCCGCAAGGGAAGGCGGAGGCGGGACGGCGCGTGCGCGGCATGGTCGTTCAGATGGACAAGGAAGGTTTCGGCAATTGCTCGAACTATTACGAGTGCGAGGCGGTATGCCCGGCGGGCGTGCCCGCTGCCTTCATCGCCAAGATGAATCGCGAATACGCGCTGGCCAGCGTGCGCAACGCGCTCGAGGCGACAGCCTGATCTGCTCCTGCGGTGTAGATGGCTTGCGATGCAGGCACGCCTGCATCATGGTGCCTGCACCATGCGTAAGCTGATTCAATATACTGTCCGCGGCGTTTCGGAGCGAACCGATTCCGTGCTCCGGGAGATCGCGACAGAAGAGGGTGTAAGCCTGAACGCCTACACGCTGTCGCTGCTCGACGCAGCGGCGTCGCATGATCACGAAGGCAAAAGACAGCACGACCTTGATGCGCTGGCTGGTTCGTGGGCCTCCGACCCGGCATTCGACCAAGCGCAGGAGGTTTTCGAGCAGATCGATCCCGCGCTTTGGCGATGAGGATTTTGCTCGATACCAACCGCTATCGCGATTTCTGTGAAGGTGACAAGGAAGCGGTCGATGTCATCCAACGGGCGCGCGTCATCTGCCTGCCTTTTGTTGTCCTGGCCGAATTGCGGGCCGGGTTTCTTTGAGGGACGCCCGCCCGCCAAAACGAAAAGTCGCTGACTATCTTCCTGAACTCCGACCGTGTGAGGGTCTTGCTCGCCGACGAGGAAACGACGCACCACTTCGCGAGAATATTCACGCAGCTTCGTTTGCAAGGGACACCGGTTCCGGTCAACGACGTATGGATCGCAGCGCTCGCCGTCCAACACGATATGTTGCTCTTTTCCCGCGACCGGCACTTTGATTCCCTGCCGCAAGTGGCGCGGTGCTGACATCGGGGTTGCCAAGGACGGGACGACATGGCTACGCGGGAGGTGCCGCTGTCTCCGTCCGCCGCGGCGGACTCCGGCTCTCAACTATAAACTATTGACGCTCTTTCTAGGCTCAGCGCGGATCAAGCCACCCGCATGTAGGGCAGCTTGGACGCTGTCGCGTGGACGCCGTCGAGACCTTCGAGCAGATCGGCAATGGCATCCCAGCGGCCGTTGACCAGCGCTTCCCTCGCGTGGTCCGGAAGCTTCGCGGGGAAACTGACGTCGGCGATGCTCACTTTGCCGCCAGCGATATCGATGTTGATCTCGGTCTGCGGGGCCTCGTCGATCAGCGCAGCGAGGGCGCGGATGTCGCGCCCGTCCATGATCAGGCAAGGCATGCCGAGGGTGATCGAGTTGCCGAAGAAAATTTCAGCGAAGCTCTCGGCCAGCACAGCCCGGAAGCCATGGCGGTAGAGCGCCTGCGGGGCGTGTTCGCGCGAACTGCCGCAGCCGAAGTTGCGCCCGGCCAGAAGGATCGCCGCGCCGGCGTACTTCGGGTTGTCGATGGGGTGCGCTTTGGGGCGTCCGTCCTCCTCGTAGCGCTCGTCGTAGAAGGCATATTCGCCGAGGCCGTCGAAGGTGACGCACTTCATGAAGCGCGCGGGGATGATGCGGTCGGTATCAACATCGTCACCCGGGGTGTAGACGCCGGTTCCGGCGAGTTGGGAGATTTGTGCTAAGGCCATGGGTATGGGATGGGTGAGGTGTGACGATTTGTGATCAGAAAAGTCAGCTCAGCCCGAAGACTTCGCGGGCGTCGCTGATCTCGCCAGTCACGGCCGCGGCCGCGACCATGAGCGGGCTCATGAGGACGGTGCGTCCGGTCGGGCTGCCTTGGCGTCCTTTGAAGTTGCGGTTGCTGGAGCTGGCGCAGAGCTGGTCGCCGATCAGTTTGTCGGGGTTCATGGCCAGGCACATGGAGCAGCCGGCGCCGCGCCACTCGAAGCCCGCTCCGCGGAAAATCTCGGCCAGGCCCATCGACTCGGCGAGGGCGGCGACCTTCTGTGATCCGGGGACGACAATGGCCTTCACCCCGGATTTGATTTTTTTGCCCTCGAGATATTTGGCTACTTCCTGCAGATCGCTGAGGCGGCCGTTGGTGCAGGATCCGAGGAAGGCGACGTCGATTTTGGTCCCCTTGATCGGATGGCCGGGGCGCAGCTTCATGTGCGCGTAGGCCTCCTCCGCGGTGGAGCGGTCCTTCTCGAGCAACTCACCCGGGGCGGGGATTTTTTCGTCGATGAAGATGGCTTGGCCGGGATTGATGCCCCACGTGACGGTCGGTCCGATGTCGGAGGCACGATAGCTGACGATGTCGTCGTAGTGCGCGTCGGCATCGCTGGCGAAGGACTTCCATCGCGCGACAGCCGCCTCGAAGTCCGCCTGGGCCGGAGCGTAAGGACGCCCGCGCAGATAGTCGAAGGTCGTCTGGTCGGGATTGACGTAGCCCACGCGTGCGCCGCCCTCGATGG
>JBAXCT010000054.1:0-10720 GCA_037141375.1 Chthoniobacterales bacterium
CCACGGGACTGATCATCGCCTGGAGCGGCGGTTCCTACACACCTGCCTTTGTCCTGGCCGCGCTCATGCTGGCCGCCGGCCAATTCTTCTACTGGTTTTGCGTCGGGCAGGTGCGGTCTTAGAATATTGCCACGCTCTTAGAGCAACGCCTCGGCTTCACCCGAGTTTGCCTGAAGGCGACCTACGGCTGTCCCTCTCCGGTTCGGCTTTCTCCCGTTCAAACTTTCGGTTCGTAGGCCAGATTCGGACTGAGCCATTTCTCCACCTCGGGGACGGTCATGCTTTTGCGCTTGGCGTAGTCTTCCACTTGGTCGCGCTGGATTTTGCCGACGGCAAAATATTGCGCGGCGGGATGCGAGAAGTACAAGCCGCTGACCGAGCTGGCCGGCAACATGGCGAGGCTTTCGGTCAGCGCGACGCTGGTATGCTTGGTGCTTTCAAGCAGATCGAAAAGGATCCACTTCTCAGTGTGGTCGGGACAGGCCGGATAACCCGGAGCTGGGCGGATGCCGCGGTATTTTTCGCGGATAATATCCTCATTGCTGAGGTTTTCATTTTTACCGTAACCCCAAAGATCGCGCACTTCCTTGTGCATGCGCTCGGCGAAGGCCTCGGCCAACCGGTCGGCCAGTGCCTTGAGCAGGATCGCGCTGTAATCATCCTGCTCCGCCTCAAAAGCCTTGGCACGCGCTTCCACACCGTGACCTGTGGTAACGGTGAATCCGCCGCAATAGTCGATGCGTCCGCTGCTCTGGGGCGCGATGAAGTCCGAGAGGGCGAAGTTCGGGGTACCCGATGACTTGTCCAACTGCTGGCGCAGGGTGTGGAAGGTCTTCAGCACCTCTGAGCGGCCGGCGTCCGCGTAGATCTCGATGTCATCGCCGACGCTGTTGGCGGGGAGAATAGCGCAGACGCCCTTGGCTGTGACCCAACGCTCCTTGACGATTTTGTCGAGCATCTCGCGTGCGTCATTGTAGAGCTCGGTGGCATGCTGACCTACTATCTGGTCCTCGAGGATGGACGGGAAGCGACCACGCAGTTCCCACGCGTGGAAAAAAGGCGACCAGTCGATGTATTCGACGAGTTCCTCCAGCGGAAAATTGTCGAAAACCTTCACGCCGGTGAAGGCGGGCGTGTCGATCTGCTCCTTCGACCAATCGGGTGCGAACGCGCGCTTCCTCGCCTCGTCGATCGTGACAAGTTTGGTATCGCGCTGCTTGGCGGCAAACTCGGTGCGTAAACGCTCGTAGTCGGCGGAGAGATCGGCCGCGAATTTCGGCCGCGTCTCCGGGTTGAGCAGTTGCGACACGACACCGACCACGCGCGAGGCGTCAGTCACATGGACAACTTCCTTGTCGTAATGCGGCGCGATCTTCACTGCGCTGTGGGCGCGGCTGGTCGTGGCACCACCGATCATGAGCGGGAGGTCGAATCCCTCGCGCTTCATCTCGGCAGCCACATGCATCATCTCGTCGAGCGACGGTGTGATGAGTCCGCTCAGGCCGATGACATCCACATTATGCGCCTTGGCCTCGGCCAGGATTTTCTCGCACGAGACCATGACCCCGAGATCGATCACCTCGTAGCTGTTGCAAGCGAGTACCACGCCGACGATGTTTTTGCCGATGTCGTGCACGTCGCCCTTGACCGTGGCCATGAGCACTTTGCCCTGTGCGCGGGCGTTCGGGTTGGCGGCGCGCTCGCGCTCCATATGAGGCGTAAGCCAGGCGACGGACTTCTTCATGACTCGGGCGCTCTTGACCACCTGCGGGAGGAACATTTTGCCCTCGCCAAACAGGTCGCCGACAATGCGCATGCCGTTCATGAGAGGACCTTCGATGACATCGAGCGGACGCGGATATTTCTGCCGCGCCTCCTCGGTGTCCTCGTCAATGTAGTCGACGATCCCCTTGATCAGTGCGTGGGAAAGCCTCTCCTCGACCGGCGCCTCGCGCCATCTGGTGTCTTTCTCCACAGCCTCGCGCCCCTTGCCTTTGACTGTCTCGGCGAAAGTGACCAATCGCTCGGTGGCGTCCGGGCGACGATTGAGCACGACGTCCTCAATCAGCTCGAGCAGATCCGGAGGGATCTCGGCATAGACGCCGAGCTGCCCGGCGTTGACGATCCCCATGTCTAGCCCGGCCTTGATCGCGTGGTAGAGGAACGCGGTGTGCATGGACTCCCGCACGGCGTTGTTGCCGCGGAAGGAGAACGAAATATTGCTGATCCCGCCGCTGACCCGCGCGAAGGGCAGGTTGGCCTTGATCCACCTCGTCGCCTCGATGAAGTCGACCGCGTAGTTGTTATGCTCTTCAATGCCGGTGGCGACGGTGAGGATGTTGGGATCGAAAATGATGTCCTCCGCGGGCAAACCGACCTCGTCGACGAGGATGCGGTAGGCGCGGCTGCAGATTTCTTTGCGGCGCTCGAGGTTGTCGGCCTGCCCCTTTTCGTCGAAGGCCATGACAATGACAGCTGCGCCGTAGCGCTGCACTTTGCGCGCATGCTCTTTGAACTTTTCCTCACCCTCCTTGAGGCTGATCGAATTGACGACGCACTTGCCCTGCACGCAGCGCAGGCCCGCCTCAATCACCTCCCATTTCGAGGAGTCGATCATGATGGGCACCTTCGAAATGTCCGGTTCGCTCGCGATCAGCTGGAGAAATTTGGTCATCGCGGCCGCGCCATCGAGCATCCCCTCATCCATGTTGATGTCGATGATCTGCGCACCGGCCTCAACCTGCTGCCGGGCAACGGCAAGAGCCTCGTCGTATTGGTTGCCGAGGATGAGTTTGGCGAACTTCGGCGATCCGGTGACGTTGGTGCGCTCGCCGATGTTGATGAACGGGATTTCCGGCCGCGCGGTGAACGGCTCGAGTCCGCTCAAGCGCAAAGTGCGCGTGCGTGCGGGGATTTTGCGCGGCTTGAGATCGCGGGTCGCCTCGACGATCGCCTTGATGTGGTCGGGCGTCGTGCCGCAGCAGCCGCCGATGATATTGAGCCAGCCCTGCGCGGCCCAGTCGCGCAACTGCGGCGCGAGAGAGGCTGGGCTTTCGGGAAATCCGGTGGGTGAAAGCGGATCAGGCAAACCAGCATTCGGGTAGGTGCTGACGGAAAACGGTGCGAGGCGCGAAAGCTCCTCGATGTACGGGCGCATTTCCTTGGGTCCGAGCGCGCAGTTCAATCCCACGCTGAGCAGCGGGAAGTGTGCGATGGAGTTGAGGAAGGCCTCGGTCGTCTGCCCCGTGAGAGTGCGGCCGCTGAGGTCGGTGATGGTGCCGGAGAGCATGACCGGCAGGCTGATGTTTTTCTCGGCGAAAAATTCCGCGATGGCGAAGAGCGCGGCCTTGCAGTTGAGAGTGTCGAAGACCGTCTCGACGAGCAGGAGATCCACTCCGCCCGCGACGAGATTTTCCACCTGCTGGCGGTAGGAGGCGGCGACCTGCTGGAAGGTGACTTCACGCGCGCCGGGATCGTTGACGTCGCGCGAGATGGTCAGCGTCTTGCTCATCGGTCCGACCGCGCCCGCCACAAAAACGCGGCGGTCCTTGCATCCATCAGCCGCCTCCCGCGCAAGCTTGGCCGCGGCTAGGTTCATGTCCGGCACAATTTCCTCCATCCCGTAATCCGACTGGGAAATGGTCGTGGAGTTGAAGGTGTTTGTCTCGATCAGGTCCGCGCCGGCCTCGATGTATTGCGAGTGAATGCCGCGGATGACATCCGGCCGGGTGAGGACGAGCAGATCGTTATTGCCTTTGACATCGCTGGGCCAATCCTTGAAGCGCTCCCCGCGGTAGGCGGCCTCATCCAGCTTGTGCTGCTGGATCATCGTGCCCATGGCGCCGTCGAGATAGACGATGCGCTCAGCCAGGAGGGCGCGCAGGGCTTGAGCTGTGTCCGTCGTTTTTGCCATGGCTGAAAATGCTACGCTTGCGGCGCAGCGATGGCGCTCTCCGCGCGGCGGGCTTCCAACCAGAGGACGTCGGAAAGCCGGTTCAAGGATTGCAGGATGAGATCGGCGCGACCCGGGTTGAGGAGATTTTCGCCGTGGACCTTGAGCAGCGAGAGTTCCGCCTCGCGGCACGCGGTGCGGGCGCAATCGATCGCAGCGGCCGGCAAGTTCGCACCCGGGGTGGCCCACCCCTTGTAAGTGAACCCTTCCGACTCGAGCCGGGCAACCCGCGCGTCGAGAACCCCGAGCAGCGCGTCATCGAAGTTCGGCATGCCGGAGGAGCCGTAGCGATCCCAATCCTCGGGCGCCACCGCCACCTCACCCATCAAGTTCACCAGGTTGCGCTGCACCTGTTCGATGAAGGCGCGAGCCTCCGTTTCGTCGAGCGGAAGGCATGCCTTGGCCATACCGAGACGCACGTTGAGTTCGTCCACGCGGCCATTGGCCCAAACGCGGATATCGTTTTTCGCCACCCTCCGACCGAACAGAAGGGATGTGGTCCCATCGTCCCCCGTTCTGGTCGCAATACTATTCATGTTCTCATTAAACACCTGATGCTCACCGAAAAGCAACCCATCAATATATCATGATATGTCGATACGTTGTCGGAGGGAGGAGGAAAGTTGTTGCCCTGAACGCGTTGCAGGGATATCCGTTACGGCCAATTTTTTAGCGAAAAGGAAACACGACATGAATATTTTAGATAAAATCGAAGCCGAGCAACTGAAGAAGGATGTAACCAAGTTCGCCGTGGGCGACACCATCAAGGTCCACACCCGCGTGATCGAGGGCGAAAAAGAGCGCGTGCAGATCTACTCGGGAATTGTCATCGGCCGTCGCGGCACGGGCGTGAACGAAAGTTTCACCGTGCGTCGCGTTTCCTACGGTGAGGGCGTCGAGCGCGTTTTCCCGCTGCACTCCCCGCGCATTGCCAAGATCGAGGTGGAGAAGCGTGGCGCCGTCCGTCGCGCAAAGCTCAACTACCTGCGCAGCCGCAAGGGCAAGTCGGCCACCACGGTGAAGGAGAAATCCAACGCCTCCAGCGCTGCATAATTTTGCGAGAAGGCCTCGCTATGGCCTGTGATTTCTCCCGCGAGCGCGCCCTGCGAGCTCGCGGGATTTTTTTGGTCGCGGGAGTCGACGAGGCGGGGCGCGGACCGCTTGCCGGTCCGGTGGTTGCCGCCGCGGTGATCCTGCCTACGGATTTTCCGGCGGAGGAGATTGACGATTCGAAAAAACTCACCGCACGGAAGCGCGAGCGTATCTACGGACGGCTGACCGCCCATGCGGAGGTGCTATGGTGCGCAGCAGAAGCTTCGCCGGAGGAAATCGACCGCCTGAACATCCTGCGCGCCACACATCTGGCGATGGCCCGCGCGCTGGCGGGGTTGACGGAAACGCCTCAGTACGCGCTGGTCGATGGATTGCCCGTCCGCGGTTTGCCGGTGCCGCACGATGCCGTGGTGGGCGGGGACGGACTGTCGCTGAGCATCGCGGCCGCCAGCGTGATCGCCAAAGTGACGCGCGACCGGATCATGGGGAAAATGGATGCACGCTTTCCGGAGTATGGATTTGCGCGGCACAAGGGCTATGGTGTCAAAGAGCACCTTACCGCACTCCGCAACCATGGCCCCTGCCCCATCCATCGCCGGTCTTTTGCGCCGGTGGACCGCGCACAAACCGCGCCCTGAACCGCCCGCCGCCGGCCACATTCTCTTCGGCCAGTGGGGTGAGCGCGTGGCGGAGAAATATCTGCGGCGGGAAAATTTCCGCATCCTTTACCGGAACTTCCGCGCGCCGGGTGGCGGGGAGGTCGATCTGGTCTGCCGCGACAAGCCGGAGGCGACGCTGGTCTTCGTCGAGGTCAAGACGCGCGCCAGCGAGGAACGAGGGCGCCCCTCGGACGCCGTCGATTACGAGAAGCAGCGCCTCATCGCACGCGGGGCCATGGCTTGGCTGCGCTTGCTCAACTTTCCCGACATCCGCTTCCGATTCGACATCGTCGAGGTCCTCGCCGCGGACCGGGCTCATCCGGAGATCACGCTCATCCGCAATGCGTTTCCGCTGCCGGACTATTATGTCTACTGACCCGCGTCGAGGTTGCGGACGGAGGAGATCGTCGGCCATGATCGGCGGATGAACCGAAGTATCCGGATCGTGGTGCTCGACGAGGGGCACCTGCTCGATGGAGGCCTAGCTTGGAATGAGGTCGCGAGCGCCGGGGAACTGACGGTCTATGCGCACACCGCGCCCGATGATGTGATCCGGCGATCCGAGGGCGCACAGATTCTGCTGACGAACAAGACGCCGCTCTCCGCATCCACCATCGGGGCGCTGCCCGAACTCAAATTTATCAGCGTTCTGGCCACGGGCTACAACGTTGTCGATGGCGCGGCGGCCAAGGCCCGCGGGATTCCGGTGAGCAATGTCCCGGCCTACGGCACGGAATCCGTGGCCCAGCACGTCTTTGCCTTGCTCCTTGAGATGTGCAACAGCGTAGGCCTCCACGCGGATGCTGTGGCCCGGGGCGAGTGGGCTGCGTCGGGAAAGTGGTGCGCACCGCAAACCAAGGTCACCGCCTTGGCGGGACGGCGACTGGGCCTCATCGGGCGCGGACGCATTGCACAGCGCGTTGCCGAAATCGGCCGCGCCTTCGGCATGGAGGTGCTGATGGCGAGTCCTTCCGTTCCCGGCGGCGGCGCAGGGCTGTCTCCGCTGGAGGAGACGATCCGCACGGCCGATGTTCTTTCACTGCACTGCCAACTCACGCAGGAGAACGCTGGGATGGTCGATGCCGCTTTTCTCGGCCGGATGAAACAGGAGGCATTTTTGATCAATACGGCGCGGGGTGCGCTGATCAACGAAGCGGATCTGGCCAATGCCCTGCAGAGCGGCACCATCAAGGCCGCGGTTCTCGATGTCCTGACGACCGAACCGCCGCAGGCAGACCATCCTCTTTGCCTTCTGCCCAACTGCTTGATCACCCCGCACATGGCCTGGATGGGGGTACCGGCGCGAAAATGCCTGCTCGAGGTGACGGCGGAGAATATCCGCGCCTTCCTCGCGGGGCGCCCGGTCAACGTGGTGAACGGCTGACCGCGCACCCTCCCGCAAATCGCTTCCGTCCCGCGTGGTTTCGCCGCTAGATTGTCCTGACATGAAACGCATTCTTTCGGGGATCCAACCCTCCGGCGCGCTGCACCTCGGTAATTATCTGGGAATGATGCGGCCCGCGGTCGAGTTGCAGGACAAAGGCGAAGCGCTTTACTTCATCGCCGACCTGCATGCGCTCACCACCTTGCGCGATGCAGAAGCCCTGCGCCGTTACTCGCGCGATGTGGCGCTCGATTTTCTGGCCTGCGGACTAGATCCTTCGCGCGCGTTTCTCTTCCGCCAGTCGGACGTCCCAAAGATTCCCCTCCTCTCGTGGATCCTCAGCACGGTCACACCGATGGGCCTGCTTGAGCGCTGTCATTCCTACAAGGACAAGACGGCGCGAGGCATCGCCCCCTCGCACGCCCTCTTCGCCTACCCGGTGCTCATGGCCGCCGACATCCTCATTTACGACAGCGAGATCGTGCCGGTCGGCAAGGACCAGAAACAGCACCTTGAAGTGACTCGCGACATCGCGGTGAAAATGAACGAAACTTTCGGCCCGATCTTCAAACTTCCCGAGGCGAGCATCCGCGAGGATGCGGCCGTGGTGCCGGGCACCGACGGCGCCAAAATGAGCAAGAGCTACAACAACACGATCGACATTTTTGCCACGGAGAAGGCGATGAAGAAGGCCATCATGGGCATCGTGACCGACTCCACGCCGGTGGAGGCGCCGAAGGATGCCGAGGCCTCGTCGATCTACCAACTCTACCGGCTTTTTGCTCCTGAGGCGGAGTCTGCGGCCATGGCGGAGAAATTCCGCGCCGGCGGCACGGGCTACGGCGATTTCAAGAAGGCGCTTTTCGGCACAGTGTGGGAATACTTTGCGCCGATGAGGGCCAGGCGCGTGGAGTTGGCGGCGGATCCCGGACACGTCGACGAGGTCCTGCGGCGCGGCGCGGAGCACGCCAACGCGCTGGCCGAACGGGTCATGGCTCGCGTCGAAGAGGCCGTCGGGTTACGCGGATGAAACTTTACCCTTGGTTGGCGGGGGCGTGGGCCGGAGTGTTGTGGTTCTTCACCTTCGGTGTCGCGCGACTGCTTTTCGCCGTTTTTCCGCGCGAGCGCGCAGGCGAGGTGACGGTCGCGCTGTTTCCATCCTACTTCGCCGCTACGATCGCACTCGGTCTGCTTGCCACCATAGCACTCTGGAAACTGCGCTGCACCGCGCGGGACAACATCGCGCTGGTCCTGCAAATCCTGGCCTTAGCCGCCTTGGCCAGCATCCCGACGCTCATCCAGCCCGCCATGGCCGGACATGCCGCCGGTACTCCGGGCTTCGTGCGCTGGCACGGAGTCTCCATGGCGCTGAATCTTTTCTCCTTGCTCGCCGTGCCGACGGCTTCATTGTTAGTACTCGCGAAAGGCAAGGAGTGAACCATGATGGATGATTATTCACGGAGTCCGGACAAGGTTTTGGCCTCCGAAAAAATCGCTGCAGGGCGGAAAACTTTCTTTCTCGATTTCAAGGAGAACAGCCGCGGCCGCGTGCTCAAAATCACGGAGGACGTCAACGGACGGCGCGACACGATCATGGTGCCGGACGAGGCTCTCGACGACTTTTACGAAGCCCTCGGGCGGATTCTGGACGCCGATGATGCGGCCAATGCATCGGGCACCGAGCCTTCTGCGGACTGATCGAATAATACCCTGCGTAGGGTATTCCCGATGTTTGTCGTTGGCAGAGGTGGAACCGCTTCGTAGAGTTCGGTTGATATGGAACAGATCATTAAATCCCTTAGTCAAAGCCTCAATCTGCCCGACGCGAGCGTTCGTGCAGGGGTAGGCGTTCTCCTCAACTTCCTCAAACAAAAGTCCTCCGGCACGCAGCTAGAGTCGCTCCTCGCGCTTCTGCCCGGATCTTCGGCCCTGATGGGCGCGCCGGCGGGAGATCCAGCTGGCGGAGCGGCGGGCGGCATGCTCGGAGGTCTTCTCGCCAAGGCGGGCGGCATGCTGGGCGGCAATCTCGGCGGTGCGGCAGAGGCTCTCGGCGCGCTGCAGAGCGCGGGCATTCCTCTCGACAAGGCTGCGCCTCTGGCCAGCGGGTTTTTCGAACAGGCCAAGCAGGTTGCCGGCAATGATGCGGTGGACTCCGTCCTCTCGCAGATTCCGGGGCTGCTTTCCATGTTCAACAACAAACAAAGCTAAATACAACAAATCCATGGGAATCCTATCCACCATCATGAGCAAGGTCTTCGGCGGCAAAAAATCGGCCCCCGCTGCGGATCAGGTCAATGCCGATCCGGCCTTAGTGGCTGAGACAGTCGCCGTGGTGGCCTCCGCCGCCCCGGTCGAAGAGTTCGACGTCACCGCCTACCTCACCGACCTCACATCGCAGTCGAAGGATAAACTCGACTGGAAAGTCTCCATCGTCGATCTGATGAAGCTCGTCGGCATGGACAGCAGCCTGACCGCCCGCAAAGAGCTGGCCAAGGAACTGAACTACACGGGCGATACCGCCGACAGTGCCAAGATGAACATCTGGCTGCACAAGCAGGTCATGCAGCAGGTTGCTAAGAACGGCGGCAAGTTGCCTTCCGATTTGGTAGCCTAATCCATACACCTCCGCAAAAAAAACGCCGCGGTCCAATGGTCGCGGCGTTTTTCTTTGCCTTGGCAGCCGCGTCAGCCCCACACTGCACCCAACCGGGGGAGCCGCGAGGCTGAGAGTCCCGCCAAGGCGGGTGACCCTTCGAACCTGATCCGGGTCATGCCGGCGCAGGGAGCGGAGAAAATCTTGGCTGCGCGTCCACCCGCCGCGAAAATAAAGCCTATGATCTCCGACCCATCCTCCCTCAGCACAACCGCGGCTGACACCTCCCTGCCCAACAGCCGCCGCGTCTACGTGCAGGGCGAAACCGACCACGCCGTGCGCGTTCCCTTCCGAGAAATTTCCCTCGCGCCGACCAAGAATTTTTCCGGACAGCTGGAAGCGAACGATCCTGTGCGGGTCTACGACACGAGCGGCCCGTGGGGCGATGGCGCCTACGAGGGCGATGTGGAGCGCGGGCTTCCCGGGCTGCGCCGCGAGTGGATTCTGGCCCGAGGCGATGTCGCGGAGTATGCCGGACGCAATGTCCGTCCGGAGGATGACGGATACCTGTCGGGAGTTCACGCGGAGCACGCCGCGGCACGAAACAGCAAGTCGGCGCTCAAGGAATTTCCCGGACTGCGCCGCCAGCCGCTGCGCGCCTCGGCAGGACACGCCGTCACGCAGCTCTGGTATGCCCGGCAAGGGATCATCACCCCGGAGATGGAGTTCATTGCCATCCGAGAAAACATGGGGCGCGCCAAAATGGCCGATATGGCCGGCGACCTCGCGCGGCAGGATCTCGACAAGCAGCACGCGGGCGCTGCCCAGCGCAGCGACAGTCCCTACACGCCCTCGGTTTTCCGGCGCTTCCCGCAGCGGATCCCGCACGAAATTACGCCGGAGTTCGTGCGCGATGAAGTGGCCGCAGGCCGGGCAATCATCCCTGTAAATATCAACCATCCCGAGAGCGAACCGATGATCATCGGCCGCAATTTTCTCGTGAAGATCAACGCCAATATCGGCAACTCCGCGGTGGCTTCCTCCATCGAGGAAGAAGTCGAAAAAATGCGCTGGGCCAC
>JBAXCT010000055.1:0-10589 GCA_037141375.1 Chthoniobacterales bacterium
CCTCGTATTCCGGCGGCACCTTGGTCAGTGTGGGTGCGCTGGCTGGCTCCTCTAGCGGTCTGCAGGGCAACATCACCAACAACGGCGTAGTGATCTTCGACCAAGCCACCAACGGCAGCTATGCCGGCCTGCTCAGCGGCAGCGGTGCGGTGAACAAGGCGGGTGGCGGCACCGTGACATTCACGACCGAGAACACCTATTCAGGCGGCACGGTGATCAATTACGGCACCCTGACGCTCAATGCTTCGTCCGGCAAAGCCGCCAAGAACACCGTCTCGGTGACCGTGGCAACGAACGCGACGCTTTTGATCTCCGCAAGCGAGCAGGTCAACAACAGCGCAGCAGTCACGCTGAGCGGCGGCACGATTGCGCGTGGCGGCGGGGTGAGCGAGACATTCGGCACGCTCAATCTTACGGCTAATTCATTCCTGAACTACGGATCTTTCTCCGAGTCGAATTTCATCCAGTTTGGCAGTCTGAGCATGGGAGGGTTTACCCTCGGCGTAACCGGCTTCGCCAACCAGAACCAACTCGCCTATAGCGCAAGCTCCCTCATTGACGGTACGAGTAAGCTGAGCAGTTTCACCTTCGACAACAGCTACACGACATCATTCTCAAGCGGCGCCTTCACCATCACGGCGATTCCCGAGGCATCAACCTCTGCCGCCGGCCTCGCGCTTCTCGCTTTTGGCGCGTGGGTTTTCATCTCGACCACGCCCCGTTTTTTCCTCCCGCTCAAACTTCGGCGGTGGAAGGGCGATCTTCACTCCCTCGTTTGGAAAGCGACCCGGCTGGCCGCCTCGTCGGCGCTGGCTGCTTCGGGCAGGATGCCCATGCGGCGGTAGATGGGGCGGATCGACTCGCGCAACTGCTCGAGGCCTGAGAAGAAGACGCCCGCTCCCACGACGCAGCACGCCCCGCCGACAACAATGGCGAGCGTGGGCCCAAAGCGCTCGGATATGCTGCCCATGAGCAGACTCCCAAAGGGTGCGGTGCCGAGGAAGGCCATCATGTAAAAACTCATCACGCGGCTTCGCATCGTATCCCCGACAATCGTCTGCAGGATGGTGTTGCTCGCGGCCATTTGGACCATCAAGCCGAGCCCGCCGGTAAAGAGAAAGATCATCGACAGCCATGTGATGCGGGAGAGGGCGAAGCCGATGATGCTCAGGCCGAAGAGCCCGGTCGCGCAGGGGATGAGCGAGCCGAGTCCGAGCACGCTGCGACGACCAGCCAACCACGTGGCACCGAGAAGCGCTCCGGCTCCCGATGAGCCCATGAGCAGACCGAGCGTCTGCGGTCCCCCTTGCAGGATTTGCCCGGCGAACACCGGGATGAGCGTGGCATAAGACGCGCCGAGCAGGCTGACCATGGCCAGGAGCGCCATGATGCGGCGGATCGGTCCGGGGCTGCCGACGATGCGCCATCCGGCCCGCAAATCCGACCAGAGCCCCGCGCCGACTACCGGGATACGTCGGGCCACAAGTTTCATCATGAGCAACGAGGCGATGACCGCGAGGAAGCTGCATCCGTCGAGAAAGAAGCACCAACCTTCGCCGAACGCGGTGATGACCGCGGCACCCAGCGCGGGCCCGACCAGCCGCGCGGCATTGAACATCGAGGAGTTCAACGCGATGGCATTGGCCAGATCCCCGCGGTCCTCGATCATGTCGACGAGAAACGACTGCCGGACGGGAATGTCGAAGGCCAGAATCACCCCCTTGAGAAAGGTCAGAGCGATCAACAATTCGATGGTGGCGTGCCCGCTGAGGGTGATGGCCGCGAGCGCGAAGGATTGAAGCATCGACAGGGTCTGCGTCGCAACCAAGGCGCGGCGTTTATCGACGCGATCCCCGAGCATGCCGGCGAAGGGGCCGAGCAGGAAGGCGGGGATCTGGGTCGAAAAAGTGACCACGCCCAGCATGAAAGCCGAGTTGGTCATGCGGTAAACAAGCCAAGCGGTGGCGACATTGGTCATCCATGTCCCGCAGAGCGAAATGATCTGGCCGGCAAAAAATAGCCGGTAGTTTGGATGGCGCAGGGCGCGCCCGATTCGCCTCCAATGACCGTCGCTCTGATGGTTCTTGCTCACTCCTGCTAGATTCTAATCCCGCCATGTCTGGGACGACAGAAGAACGCTCGTCCGTCAGTTTGGAAGGCTGCCTTCCGCTGCGTTTCGCGGAGTCGACCATTCGGCTTCGCGAACCCGGGCGAGTTGCTCCTGAAAATCCGGATCGTCCGTGAGGTGATCGAAGATTAACTGCGCCACCGTGCGCGAAGCAATGACGTCGGTCTGGTAGTGAACACCCGCCACCACGCGATCCCAACCTATCTCGGCCGCGCAATGCATGAGCTGTTCTTTGTCAGAGGGTTCGAGTTGGGCCAGAACGAGGGCCATCAGCCATCCCGACAACGCGTGCCCGCTTGGGTAGGCGAAGCTGGGCGAGTATGCAACATGGGCCACGACACCATCCTTCGCGTGGGCGTCAGCGGGCCTCGGACGGGCATAATGATTTTTGAGCCCGTCCCGCACAACCCTCGCCGTCGCATTCACCCGCTGCAGCAATTCCTGGGTGAGAGGATAATGGTCAGGCAGGAACTTTGGACCGAGAATTTCTCCGAAAATCCTGAATGTCTCCAGCTTGTCGGTCATTTGCGCGCGGGCAATTTGCTGCGGCGTGGCGCAAGCCTGCACCGCCAGCACATAGGCGAGATCGCTGCGGTCCGCCGCATCACCCGGTGCAGGAGGTGCGGGGATCCTTGAGATGAAGTAGTCCGTTTCCGCTGTCACCCACGGTGCAGGCGAACCTGTCACGGCGGGCGAAGGCGAAAGGCACAGAAAAAGAAGGCAGGCGGCGAGGGGTTTCATTGGGGACAACGCATGAAATAATTTGTTCGCTCAGAAACTGCCAACGCAAAAACAAACGTGACCGCTAGGAATGATTGTCCGGCGAGCGATTTACTCGTGGCGCAGCGCTTCGATCGGATTGAGCAGCGAGGCTTTTCGCGCCGGCCACAGGCCGAAAATGATCCCGACACCGGCGGAGAATCCGCAGGCGAGGAGGATGGCCTCCGCGGAGACGCCGAGCGACCAACCGGTGAGCCAGCCCAGCCCCATGGTTTGCAGCGCGCCGAGCAAGATGCCGAGCGCTCCGCCGCCCAAGCAGAGTGTCACGGCCTCGATCAAAAATTGGCTCAAGATATCGCGGTTGCGCGCCCCGAGGGCCTTACGCAACCCGATCTCGCGGGTGCGCTCTGTGACCGAGACGAGCATGATATTCATGATGCCGATGCCTCCCACCAACAGCGAGATGGCGGCCACGGTGGCGAGGAGAAGGGAGAGGGTGCGGATGATCGAGGAGAAGGCGGACTGCATCGACGCGTAGTTGCGGATCTGGTAGCTGATGCCGCTGACTCCGGGCACCCGCGGCCACTCCGGAAATAACGCTTCGACGGCGCTCTGGGTTTGGTCCACCAACGAGGCATCGGTTGCCCCGATGTCGATCGAGTCGAGGTACTTCTTTCCCATCAGCCGGTGCATGGCTGTTTGGAGAGGCATCACGACCATATCATCCTCATCGCGCGGTCCGGACGAGCCGCGCGGTTTGAGCAAGCCGATCACAGTGAATGCTACGCGGTTGATCTTGATCATTTGCCCGATGGGGTTCTCGTTGCCGAAGAGCGTCTGCGCCACGGTGCGGCCGAGAAGAACCACGCGCTCCCGGCGCTCGTTTTCCTCTGCGGTGAAAAAGCGGCCGGCGGCGGGTTGCGCATCGTAGAGTTCGACGTAGCCGGGTGTGGTGCCAAGCGCCTCGGTGTTGACGTTCCGGTTCTGATAAACGACTTGAGCCCGAGCGCGCACGTTGGCTGTGACCGTTTTCACGGAGGGAACCTGGCGGAGTATTTGTTCCGCCTGAGCGACGCCCATGCGGCTCACATTCCCGATCTGGCCGCGCACGGCGCCGGTGTTCTGCGCCTCGGCGCGCACGCTGAGCCGGTTGGAACCCATGCCGCTCAGTTGGTCTTTGATCGACTGCTCCGCGCCGCGGCCAAGCGCTAGCATCGTGATCACCGCGGCTACGCCGATGATGATCCCGAGCGCGGAAAGCAGGGTCCGCGCTTTGTTAAGCCACATCGACCGCGCGGCTTGATGGAAGTGCGAGGATAGACGTGCGGTGCGACGGCGGAGGGAAGACGATGCGGAGCGAGCGGTGGGCCCGGCGTCGGCCGCCGGTTCGGCTTCGCGGCGTTGGTCTGAAACAATACGGCCATCGGCCACGCGGATGACGCGCCTCGCGCAATCCGCCACGCTTGCTTCGTGGGTGACGAGGACGATGGTGATGCCCTCCTTGTTGAGTTCCTTGAAGAGATCGAGGATTTCCTGTCCGCTGGAAGAATCGAGATTGCCGGTCGGCTCGTCGGCGAGGAGCAATCTTGGTCGGCGGATGAGGGAACGGGCAATGGCGACTCTTTGCTGCTGTCCGCCGGAGAGCTCGCTCGGCCTATGCCGGGAGCGGTCGCTGAGACCGACCCTCGCGAGCAGTTCCGCGCCAAGCTCCGGTTCTGCGGACGGGCTTCCGTAGATGAGCGGAAGATTCACGTTGTCCAGCGCGGTCGTGCGGCGCAGCAGGTGGAACTGCTGAAAGACAAAACCGATCTCGGCGGACCGCAGGGCGGCCAGTTCGACATCATCCAGCGAGGCAATATCGCGCCCCGTAAAAATAAAGCGCCCCTGCGATGGACGGTCGAGCAGACCGAGGATGTGCAGAAGGGTGGATTTTCCAGATCCGGAGGGACCGATGATGGCAACGAATTCGCCCTCTTCGATCGTGAGCGTCGCATCGCGTAGCACAGGAACGTCGATACGCCCCATGTGATACGTCTTCCCGATGCCGGTCAGCTCGATCATCGGCTCAAGGACGCGTTGGCGGCGTGTTGGTGCGGCTGCTCATGCGAGGGAGGAGGGAGAAGCCTGTCGTGGTTTTCTCGGGCGGCAGGGCATACGACTCGCGCAGGACCAACTGGCCCTCGTCCAGTCCCGCGGTGATTTCGACCGATTGTCCGTCGCTCATGCCGGTCTTGATCTGATGATGCCCCGGTTGCTCCCCAGGATGGGTGGGCGGCAACTCCACGGTGCCGTTAGGCGCGACGGCGTCCGCGGGCAGGAGGAGAACGTTCGTTCGCCCGGTCAAAATAAAAGACACATTCGCCGTCATGCCGCTCTTCACGAAGTCGGGAGTCTGCTCCATGGCGATATCCACCGGGTAAGTTGTGACGTTGTTGGTCACGGTTCCGTTGTAGGCGATTTTGAAAACACGGCCGTTGAGGATGTTGTCCGGGTAGCTATCGAGCGACACCTCGGCCGGTTGGTCGTTGTAGATGCGCGCGAGATCCGTCTCGTCCATGTCGGCCCGGGCGATGAGATGGTCGGACATGATGAAGACGACGTCTGAGGTCTGCACGACTTGGCCCGGCACGAGGGAGCGCGAAATGATGACGCCGTCGAGCGGAGCGACGAGCGGGGCGGGGCGGTAGACATCCTCCCAGAATTTCACTTCCTTCTCGCCCTTGGCGCGTGCCGCATCGAGCAGGGCGGCTCGTTCGGCGGAACTCATCATCGCGAGCACGTCGCCGCGTTTCACTTTGGTACCGATGTCGACCATCACGGATTCCGCGCGTCCGGCGATGGGCGCCTTGATCTCCAGTTTGTTTTCCGGGGTGATGGTGGCGGTGGATTGCACCTTGGTAGATATGTTGCCCCGGCGCACAGCGACCGTCTCTGCGGGTGCGGCGGCTGTGGCTGTTTTCAAGGGACTTCTCGTCCAAGCGAAGAACGCAGCGATGAGCAGCAGAGAAACAATGATGGCGATGGTTTTCATGGTATGGCTCCGATCCCGCGCGACTCCTCCCACTGGGCTTCGGCCAGCACGGCATCGCGGCGGCTTTGCAGATGGGATTTCTGGCGGTTGATGTAGTCGCTGGTGATGGTATCGAAATCTTGGAAAGAAATCAGGCCATTGCGGTATTGCGCCTCGGCGATTTTGGCGCGGAGGGCGGCCGCGTCGAGCAGTTCCGCTCCGACCTTCACATTCTCGATCGCATCGCACAGGCTGCGGTGATCCTCGGCCAGCGAACTGGTGGTGTCGGCATCCGTCTGTCGGAGGCCCGAGCGCTGGGATTCGAGGTTGGCTCGGGCAGCGCGGACATTGAAGTAGGTCGCGGTTCCGTCGAAGACCGCCCAGGAGCCGTTGAGACCGGCCTGCCAGCTTTGCGGCATCTCGTAGGATGATTCGCTTTGGCTGCTGCTGCTGAAGTAGGCGTTGATCTGCGGATAGAAAGTGCTGCGGGCGATGGTGATGCCAGCATTTGCTGCCTTGACCACCGCATCTTGTTGGAAGTGGGCGGGTGTGAGGAGGGCGAGAGCGGCATAATCCGGCGCAACCATTGGTGGCGCCGTCGCCAGCTGACCCTCACCATGGAAGGGCGTGACCTTGGGTCGCCCCATGAGATTGACCAGCTGGATCCGCGAGAGTTCCAGCGTGCGTCCCGCCTGGATGATGTCCGTGCTGGCTTGTGTCACGTTCGCTCGGCTCAGGAGAAGAGCGCCCTTATCCTCGCGCCCGTTTTCATACTTGAGCCCTACCATGCGGGCATTCAGTTCCCGCTGCTCGAGGATGTTCTTGCTGATGCGCTGGAGTTCCTGCGCGTAAAGCATCTGGGCAAAGGCCGACTTCAGCTCGAAACTGACGAGGGCTTTTTCCGTGAGCAGCTTCGCTGTCGCCACTCCGATTTCGGCCCGTGCCTTGTCGATCTGGCCCTTGGTCGAGAACCCGTCGAACAATCTCTGCTGCAACTGCAGTTGGACCATGTAGCTGTTGCCATACTGGGACGAGGTGGTTGGCGTGCCGAAGGAGGTGCCTCCGCTGACCGTTGTCTGTTCGTTGCGGGATCGGCTGACGTCCGATGACAGCGTCACCTCCGGAAGAAAGGGGCTATAGGAGCCCTTGCGGACCGCTTCGGTGCGTTGGATTTCCTGCTCCGCGGCGCGCAGGCCGGGATTGTTGAGGGTGGCCTCTCGCACGCACTGTTCGAAGGTGAGGATTTCGGCGCTTGCCGAAAAAGTGAGTGAGAGAAAAATCAGGACGAGCCCTTGCAGGCGCGCAGCATTTGCGTTCCTCACGATGATCGTCCACCGACGCTGTTACCGGCTCGAAGTGAGCACGGTTGCTGATGCCTGCTTGTTGCGGAGTCGGTGCGCGGCATGAATATCTATAATTTACGGCCTGTCTTTCGTCCGGGCAAGGTCGCATCACCCTAGGAATCTGGTGCTACGGAATGGCCGAACGGGATCCTGGGCCGAGCTAACCGCGATTTGCGGCGAAGACCACGGCCACCCCGCCAAGGATCATGAGGCCGCCTAGGGCGGTCGCCAGATTGATCTGTGTGTCGCGGAAAAACAGCCAAGCAAAGAGAGCGACAAAGAACGGGTAGGAGATTTCGATGAGCGAGGCGAGGGTGGCGTTTTTCTCGCCGATGGCCATGTAGATCAGGAGCGCTCCGATCGCGGAGCTGATGATCGAGACGACGAGCCAGATCCGATCCTCGCCGAGAGCGCACACTTCCCGGACCACGGTGCCCAGCTCGCCGGTCGAGACCAACCAGAGGCCCGCGGCGAGCGCCCCGAAGGCAGTGTATAAAAAGAAAAAGACCAAGGGCGACATGCCACGCTCTATCGTGCGACCGCACGCAGCGTAACTCACGCCCCAGAGCACCGCCGCCGCCATGGCGTAAGCCATCCACATCATTTGTTTCATAGCAGGAGATGCGCGGGTATCCAAGGAATCAACCCACAGCGCCTCTCGATTCGGTTGGGGCTTAGCCCTCGCTCGGCTTCTTACGTATTTCGTCGCCGATCCACCAACTGATGCCTCGCATCACTAACTCGGCCAAGGCTATCGGGTGCTTCTCGAGTTGGTGCATGACCTGCGAAGTGAAATCCATCTCGGGTTTGTGCTCGGTGCCCGAAAGATTGATCGTGCACCAATGGAGACCCTCGCTCTCCTGCGCGAAGACCGTCTTGCTCGCGTCGGGAAGCCAAGTGAGCGATCCGTCGGGAAGCCCGGCCTGCACGGTGCCGGAGAGTTTGCCCTCGGGCGCGAGGTGCACCGAACCGCGCAGGCCAGCCTGCCCCGGTGCGATGACCTTGATATTTGCCAGAGTCAGTCCGCTCGCATCTTGGCGCCAGTCGCACGAGGCCTGACTGAAGCTGATTTTACTGTAGTCCTCGGTTTTGAGGAACCGGTCGAGGAACTGCTGGAACTTGAAGCCAACCAGTTTCATGCCGGTCAGTTGGAGGGTGCCACCTCCGCTGCCACGGCTGATATCCGTGCCACGCCACACCCATTTCACCCGACCGGCGAGTTCACCCACTACGCCGCCTTTGAGTGATTCCGGGAGGTAGGCGCCGAGGGGAATGTGCGAAGCGGTGACGTCCAGGCTGGCGTCCGATGTGGCCAAGGCCCACGCACCGCTTCCACGCAGGTCAATTTCATTGTCACCCCGGATGACGAGGTTTGCTGCGCGCAGGATGCCATTCTTGAGCGCATAGTCCAGCGAGGCCTGAGAGAAGTGCACGCGCGAGAATGTTGGGTTGCCGGAACGCTGGGCGATGCGCTCGAGATATTCCCAATCGTGCAGGCTCGCGTCCTCCAGAGAGAATTTTCCTTGGCCGCTCGCGTTTCCTCCACTTTGGTCCGTGGCATAGGACAGTTCGCCGGTAAGTCGTCCCGAGAGTATTGCGGCCACGTCGGCTGGCAGGAAGGGTGCGAGGTTGAGCCGGTGGAGGGATGCGGTCGACTTGATGCTCTTGTCCGCGTGCTGCCCCAGACGCGCAGCGATTTGGAGATTACTGTGCGCGGAGGATGGTTCGCGCAGATAGAGATAGCCGATGTCGATCATCTCGCGCGTCACATAGACCTCGAGGGCATCGACATCCAGGGAGGGATATCGGGGATAGTGCAAGCTTCCGTTTTTTCCGAAATATTTGAAATTGTCGCCGATCATCATCGCGCCGATCTGCAGATTCTCGCCTCGGACCGCCGTGTTTCCGAACGGTAAAGCGATCTGCATGTCGGCGCAGTCGATCCATCCGCAGGAGAACTGCGACGGCATGAGCCGCGCATACCAGGGCTTGGGAGGCGTCACGGGGTCCGAGGACTTGAGGGCCGCATCGGGTGCGACCAGGCGGAAGTCGGCGCTGACGAGGTCGATACGATCCACCCGCCATTCCCCGCGCAGAATCGCCCAGGGGTTGAACCATCCGGTTGCGCTTGTGGTGTCCAGTTTGCCGATGGCTTGGCCGGGCCAGCCCGTGCTCTGGTAGCTAGCCGCCGTGACGGAAAAATCCTCACCGAGCTGCAACGGGCCGAATTGTCCGTCGACTTTGAGCGCGTGCGAGACGGCCTGCGAAAGCATGCGGTTGAACGAGGTGCCCGCTACCCATTGGGCGAGGACGGGAGGTAGATAGTGACGCGCGGCCGCCCAGCCTGCGCCCGCAGCCAAGAGCAGCGCTAAGATCACAGCAGCAAGACGTTTTGCGTTCCTTGTTAGCATGGTCGAAAACTAAGCCGCCCAGGCTCCATCGTAAAGGCCAGCCCCTAAAGCTGGCCTTGCCGTCGCGAGGTGCAGTTTTATCAGTCTCCCCGCCGTTGGCTTCCGGATGCGCTCTCGGCAGTGAATAGATTCTGCAGTGTGACCAGAAAGCTCGCGTCGTCCTTGACGGATACTGTGATGCTGGCACCGGAGAAGTCGTCCGCAAGGATCTCATTCAGGTCCCGTGCTGCATCAAGGAGGCTTCAGCTACGTGCCGCGCGCCCGCCGGGTGGGTGTGGGGGAGAATGGCTATAAATTTGCCGCCCCAGATCTCCTGCACTTTGGTGCCCTGGCGATTGCAATGTACCCGCAACGCGCGGGAAAAGGATTCCAGTCAAGCCTCGGTCGTCTGGCGGTCAGAGCGCAAAGAAACGCCCTCCAGATTGTCGACTTCGAGCGCCAGCACGCTGAGGGGTTGTCCTTCGCTGTCGCAATCTCTCCACGCCGCATCCAGCAATTGTTAGAATTGGCTTTTGCTCGCAGGGCCGGTGGTCCGTGCGTCCTTTTCGGTTTGTGACGAGGATATTTTCATGCGCAGTTCAGGATTGGTGCAACTTGAGCAATCGAGTGAGCGGTACGGGCTTTCCGTAGAAAAATCCCTGCGCGTAATCGCAGCCGTTCGCGCGCAGGAACTCCTCCTGTTCCGCGGTCTCCACGCCTTCCGCCTGCACGATGTATCCCAGGCCGTGGCACATGGCGATGATCGCCGGAAGAAGGGCCCGCCCTTTGGCCATGCTGTCACCCGCCTCGATGAGGAGGGAGCGATCGAGTTTGACAATATCCACCGGCAGATCAGCCAAGTGGCGAAGGTTGCTGTATCCCGAGCCGAAGTCGTCGACGGCCACGCGCATGCCGGCGGCTCGGAAGGTATGCAGGTTCTTGATAAGGGCATCACTCTCGTGCAGCAGCGGATTTTCGATGATCTCGAGCGTCAGGAA
>JBAXCT010000056.1:0-10581 GCA_037141375.1 Chthoniobacterales bacterium
GAGTGCAGCCGCTGCCGTGTGTTTCGCGGCGTGGGAGAAACGGCAGCGCGAATTCCCGGATTCCCCGGCGATCGCACAGGACGTCCACCGCCCGGGTCCCGCGCAGATGACCTCCCTTGAGCAGAACGGCCGCGCCGTATCTGGCATGGAGTTCGCTCGCCGCGCTCGCCATGGCGCGACGGGCACGAATTTTGCGACCGAGCAGCACGGCGGCCTCATCAAGATTCGGCGTGATGATGTCGGCGAGAGGAAGCAACTCCGTCTCGTAGGCGCGCACCGCATCCTTTTTCAGCAAGGAATCGCCGCTGCTCGCGACCATCACGGGGTCGACGACCAGATAGAACGTGCCAAGCCGGTCGGCCAGTTCCTCCGCCACCACACGCAGCAACTGACGCGAATAAAGCATGCCGGTTTTGACCGCAACGACGGGATAATTGTCGAAAAGAATCCGGATCTGGGAGCGCAGCACGCCGGGCTTCACCGCCTGCACCTGCTCCACTCTGCCCGGCACCTCGGATACCACGCAGGTGATGGCGGTGAGGCCGTAGACACCGAAAGCAGAGAACGTCTTCAGGTCGGCCTGCGCACCAGCACCGCAAGAATTGTCCGATCCCGCGATGGTCAGCACCACCCGCGGCGAATGGCGGCGGCTAGTCATGCCGCCGCGCCATCATGAGATAGACAAGATTGCCGAGCGCGGCGACAAAGGCGGCAACATAGGTCAGGGCGGCGGCATTAAGAACGCTGTTGACGCCAGTCGCTTCCCCCCCGGGTTGGATCATGCCCATTTGCTGCAGGATCACTTTAGCCCGCTTCGAAGCATCGAACTCGACGGGCAGCGTGATCAGTTGGAAAAAAGCGAGCACCGCATAACAAAGGATGCCGAGGGTGATGAGGCCGGAGATGTGGAACATAAAGCCGCCGATGATGACCAGCGGGAGAATCTGCGAGGCAAACTGAGTCACCGGCACGATGGACATGCGCCACTGGAGAGGAGCGTAGGAACGCGCGTGCTGAATGGCATGACCACATTCATGCGCTGCGATTCCGAGGGCGGCGATGCTCTGGGCGTGGTAGACATCGGTGGAGAGACAAAGCCGTTTCTTCGACGGATCGTAATGGTCACCGAGCATGTCGTTGATTTCGCGGACTTCCACGTCGTGGATCTTGGCCGCGTTGAGGATCTCGCGAGCGGCCTCGGCACCAGTCAGGTTGGATGTGGCGATGACTTTCTTGTATTTGCCGAAGGCCCTCGACACCCGCATCTGAGCATAGAGGCCGAGCACCAAAGGCACGCCGATGAGCAACAAGGAGGTAGAAATATTCATGGGTGTGAAATCATCTCAACAGACAACGGATGGGCAATCATGTTCGAAAAAAACTTTAAATCTCCAAGGGGACAGAGAGACGGCAGAGCATCTCGCAGCCGGTCTTGGTCACCGCCACAGCATCCTCATGTCGGGCCCCCCCGAGACCGGGATAGTAAAGTCCGGGCTCGACAGTGAATACCTGACCCGGGCGGAACCGCGTCACACTGATTCGCGGTTCCTCGTGCAGATCAAGCCCCAACCCGTGACCAGTGCCGTGGAAGAAACCGGTCCAGCGTCCGCCACGCTGCATCGTCGGATAGCCGTGCGCGGAGAAAAACTCCTGCACCGACTTGTGCACCGATGCACCCCGGATACCCGGCTTGATCGACTTGATGGCCAACCGCTGTGCGGCACGCACGGCACGCCATAGATTGTGCTGGGCCTCGGAGGCATCCCCCCGCACCACCGTGCGCGTGAGATCACCGAAAAATCCTGTGCGCGCATCGCGCGGGAAAATGTCGATGATGATGAGTTCGTTCGCGCGCAAGGGACCATGTCCGCATTCGTGCGGGTCACAGGCCTGCGCCCCGCCCGCTACGATAGTTTTATCGGGAACCCCTCCAGCTCGCAGGACGGCGCTGTCTGCCTCGGCGCGGACAATTTCGCTCGTCAGTTTTTTTCCGCGCCACATCAGCAGCTTGGTGCGGTTCACTTTCGAAGTTCTGATCACTTCCACCGCGCGCAAGATGCCGACCTTCGCGATGTGCAAGGCACGGCGGATTTCGACAAGTTCGTTTCTGGTCTTCGTCTCGCGCTGCGGCCAGAAATGTCCCTCCACGGGGACTACTTCCAATCCGGCTTTTTCCAAATTTCTTGCCAGGCCGAGCGGAAAATCCGAGGGCACCTCGATGCAGTGTATTTTCTGTTGCCGCAAAAAGTAGGCGAACACCGCGCCCAGCGGCGGGCTGCCGCCCATGGCGCGTGATAGATCCGAGATCGAAAGTATCTGATCGACCCGGGCCTCACGCCGCCCGCGGTCGATCTCCAGATCGTTGAGCAGGACGATTTTTTTGCCGTGATGCTGGAGAAATAAAAACGCATCCGGCGCGTGGAATCCCGTCGCGTAAAGCATGTCCGCACAATCTGGACTGGGGGCGTAAATGAGCTTGGCCATGGGAGGCAGGGTCATTCCTCGCGCACCCGAAAATCAAGCCACCAAATCATCCAGGGCTGCCGCAACCGCCGCCGGAGCATCGTGCAGCAAGCGATGGCCGAAGCCGGGGACTGTCAAAAACATACCGGGAAAGCCCGCCTCCCGCATGGGCTCCTGCAAGGCGACGAACTTGCGGTCCATCTCGCCGGCCAACCAGGCTAATTTGGATGGCAGACGAAGAGGATCTGTGGATTGGTCGGCGACGCTAAATTTTTCCAAAGCCTCGGCAAGCCTGCCCCGCGAGTAGTCGATTTCGCCCCGCAGCGGCGTGCTGGAGTCGCCGAACACATCCTGAGAGTTCCATCGCCCAATCACGCTGTCCCAAGGCTGCCCGCGAAATGCCCTGCCCCACGCGGCATCGGCCGCGTGACGCACGAAACGCTCGTTTTCACGCTGAAAATTCCCCGGGTTGGCGGAAACCAGCAGCGCACCAAGCCACCGACCGGGATTTTCGTTCATCCAGCGCAGGGCAAGCCGGGCACCGAAGGAGTAGCCCGCCAGCCACGCGGGTTCTTCGCCGGGCGGCGGAGTAAAGCCGGCGGAATCCGGTTCGAAAAGATTCGGGTAGACCCAGTGCAAATCGGCTTTGGATTGCGATCGGACCGAATGCCAGTCGGCCGCACTCCCGAGAAAGCCGGGCAAGGCGATGAGACGGGGTTTCATGACGAGGCAGGACGACGCACGGCAAAAGTAAGAACATAGATGGCCATCGCGGCAAGCACGATGGTTGCTCCGGCCGCGCTCGATGCGTAAAACGAAACAACGAGTCCGATCACACCGGCGGCAAGCGAGATCCCCACCGACCAGACAAAAAACTGCGCGGTGTTGCTCGCCAGATTGCGTGCCGCGGCTGCAGGGAGAATCAGGAGGGCATTGATGACAAGGATACCGATCCAAGGAAGGCTGAAGGTGACGACCATGGCCAGCGCGGAGGCAAAGGCCAGCTCGGCCGCCCCGGAATGACGCGCACGGCTGCGGGCCAGCGCGGGACTCATGCTGGCCAAAAGCAAACGGTTGAAGAAAAAGAAAAAGAGGGCCAAGATCGCTAGGGCTAGAATCGCCAGCCAAGCAACATCCCCCCCAGTCACGGCAAGCATATCGCCGATGAGAAAATTCGTGTAACGGGCGAAATCGCCGCCCCGCGAAAGAAGAACGATGCCGAGGGATACGGTGAAAGACATGACGAGCCCGATGGCCGTGTCGGAGGACAGACCGCCGCGCCGGCGGATCCATGTGATGATGAGCGTGAGAACGAGGGCGAAAGGGATCATCGACCACATCGGATCGGCCAGCCCGAACATGACGCCCAGGGCGATGCCGGTGAAGGCGGCATGGCCGATGGCCTCGGAGAAAAAGGCCAGACGATTCGAGACAACGACGGTACCCATGGCACCGAGCAAAGGGGAAATGAAGAGCACAGCGAGCAGCGCGAGCCGCATAAATTCGTATTGCGTCCACGCGAAAGGCATGGCCGACAACATGCGATGCCATGGCTCGAGAAGCAGGGCGCTCATGACAATGGCTCCAAGCTGAAGGCGGCGCGCACGCGCGGGTCACGCAGCACTTCCGCCGGCGGCCCCTCGCAAACAATGTGACGGTCGAGGAAAACTAGACGGTCGGCGAAGCGCGCCAAGGTGGCCAGATCGTGCGAGACGAGAAGGACAGCCAGATCATATTCGCGGCGCAGTCGCGAAAGAAGTTCGTAGAACTGTTCCCTCCCGCTGTGGTCGACACCGGACATCGGTTCATCAAGGACGAGAATGTTGGGTACAGGCGTCAGGGCGAGACCGAGCAGCACCCGCTGCAACTCCCCTCCCGAGAGTGCGCCAACGCGGCGGTGCAAGAGGTGTTCAGCCCCCGTGCGCGAAAGGCCTTCCCTCGCCTGCTCGCGAACAGCTGACGACAAACCGAGACAGGCAGGTCTGGAGGACAGCGAAAAGGCGAACAGATCAAGCACGCTGACCGGAGCATCTTTGTCGAAGCTACTGTGCTGCGGCACATAGCCTATGGCGGGGCTGTCCGGGCGGCGCCGTGCGGCATCCAGGAAATGCACCTCACCGCTGTGAGGAATCTCGCCAAGCAAGCAGCGCACGAGCGTCGTTTTTCCGGCGCCGTTCTCCCCAATCACCGCGGTCAGTTCGCCGCAATGCAGATGCAAATCGACATGCTCAAGGACGGATCTTCCGCCGACACGGGCCCCGACATCGCGCAACGTGGTGCAGCATTCGCCGCAACGGTGGGGAGCAATGCCGTGGTGCGACACCGCGCGATGGGAGGTTGTGATCACGTGCGCGGGAAACATTAGCAGGCGGGAAAACCAAACCGCAACAAGGTCATCGGCGGAGAGCTTGGCGCAGCGTGGCCAGATTTTTTTCCATGGCGGCCAGATAGGCATCACGGGCTTGCTCCGGCACAGAGGGACCTGTCACCACCGGATCCAGCTGATAGACTTCGGCGCCTGTCTCCCGAGCGATCACGGCCGCCGAACGGCCGGAGTATTGCGGTTCCGCAAAAAGGGTCTGCACATGCTTGGCGCGCACGAGGTCAATGGTATCGGCCAACTCCCGCGCCCTCGGTTCCTGACCAGGTTCGCTCTCGACCACCCCAACCAGATCGAGACCGAAATCCCGCGCGAAATAGGCGAAGGCCTGATGGAAGGTGATGATTGGGCGACCGGCATAGGGTGCCAGTTCCATCTTCATCCGCAATTCAAGGGCTGCCAGCTTGGCATTGTAAGCCGCCGCATTCTTCTCGTAGCTCCGCGCGTTTAATGGATCGGCATTGCTCAGCGCGCGGGCAATATTCTCGACCTGCTGGCGCGCTCCGGACGGACTGACCCACACGTGCGGGTTGCCATTGAGCAGCGGGATACCCTCGCTCGTTTCCAGCACGCTGAGTTGCGGCCATTGCCGGCGGATTTTTTCAAGGAAGGATTCCATTCCGGAACCGTTGGCGAGGAAAATATCTGCTGCGGCGAGGTGACGAGCGTCACCGGAGGTGAGTTGGTAGTCGTGCAAGCAGCCCACCCGGCCGCTGGCCATGTTGTGCACCTCGATACCCGCAACGCCCGCCGTCACATTCAAGGCGGCCACGAATACCGGATAAAAAGACGTGACCACCTGGATATTTCTGCCCAGCGCCTGCGGCGCCGCAACGGTCGCGAGCATGAGGCCAACGAGCGCCGGCCATAGAGAGCCATTGTTGATATTCATGTGATTCGCAAATATATTCCCTGTTATCATCTTTAACCTAGTTTGGTCGAGGTGCAAGAAAAATATTGCATAATCAACGAGCTATATAAAATTAGTCAGTGCTGGGTGACTCACTCATCCAACAACAACACAAATGAACTACGCCACAAGACAGAGAACAGCCGTACAGAAAACACTCGACGATGCGGGACGACCCATGACACCGGCCGAGATTTGGACAGTAGCCCGGACACTATCGCCGGGATTGGGAATCGCCACCGTTTACCGGGCCCTCCGTATCCTCATGGATATGGGAGCCGTGGAGGTGGTGGAGATTCCGGGAGCGCCGCCACATTACGAGCGTAAGCATCCCCAGCATCATCACCACTTCCTCTGCGAAGTCTGCCAGAAAGTCTTCGAGATCGAGGCCTGCACATCAGGCATTGATCAACTCGCTCCGGCAGGGTACACTGTAAAACGTCATTCTCTGACACTCTACGGTGTCTGCGCCGATGCGCAGTGCGCCAACAAACCCGCGACGCAGCAAGTCGCACTTGTGGCCTAAGTCAGACAAGCAACGGAATTTCAATGCGACGGGCCGCCCACGAGGCGGCCCGTTTTTTGCCCGAAGCGTCTTGAACGCCGAACCCTCGATCAGCGTCACGGCAGGAAACACTTTCATCAAAGGCCCGACGGCAGATAGATTCGCGCTGCATGAACGTCGAAATCCTAGCGAGGATCCAATTCGCGTTCACCATCGCCTTCCACTACCTCTATCCCCCTCTGAGCATCGGCCTCGGAGTGATTCTGGTCATCATGGAGGCGATGTGGCTGCGCTCGGGTCGCGTGCGCTACCACAACATGGCAAGGTTTTGGACGCGCATCTTCGGGCTGACCTTCGCCATCGGGGTGGCTTCAGGCATCGTGATGGAGTTCGAGTTCGGGACAAACTGGGCGGCCTATTCGCGTTTTGTTGGTGATGTGTTTGGCAGCGCGTTGGCTGCGGAGGGCATCTTCGCCTTTTTTCTCGAGTCCGGATTTCTGGCCATCCTGCTTTTCGGGTGGAACAAGGTGGGCCCGAGGCTTCACTTTTTCTCCACGGTGATGGTGTGCCTCGGTGCGCATTTCAGCGCGGTGTGGATCGTGGTGGCCAACTCTTGGATGCAGACGCCGGCGGGGTTTTCCATCGAGTGCAACGGCACGATCATGCCGGCGGGCTTTGTGCCCACGGCCGAACAGATCCTGCACTCGCGCGCGGTCATCCACGATTTCTGGGCCATGGTTTTCAACCCCTCGTCGATGGACCGCCTCATGCATGTGCTGGTTGGTTGCTGGCAGGCAGGTGCGTTCCTCGTCGTGAGTATCAGCGCATTTTATCTCTTGCGCGGTAGGCACCGCGAATTCGCAGCGTCGTCCTTGAAAATCGGCCTGGTGGTTGCGGCCATCGCCTCGGTGCTGCAGTTGGCGAGCGGGGGCAAGGCGGCGGACGGCGTGACCAAGAACCAGCCGCTCAAGCTGGCTGCGATGGAAGGTATTTTCCATACCCGGGCCGATGCACCGATGAGCATCGTGGGCTGGTTGGACATGGAGCAAGAGAAGGTGGTCGGGCTCCAGATGCCTGGCATGCTGAGCTTGCTGGCCGGCGGTTCAACCGACAAGGTGATCACCGGGCTGGATGCCTTTCCCAAGCCGGATTGGCCCAAGGTGCAGGCTGTGTTCCAACTGTATCACCTCATGATCGCCATCGGCATGGCTCTCATCGGTATCGCGTGGGCGGGTCTTTTTCTCTGGTGGCGCGGATGGCTCTTCGGAAAGCCCAACCCACTCGTGCGTGCGTTTTACGTGATCCTTGTTCTTTCTGTGCTCGGTCCGCAGATCGCCAATCAGGCCGGTTGGTTCACCGCGGAGATGGGACGGCAACCGTGGATCGTTTACGGGCTCATGCGCACTTCGCAGGGGTTGTCGGCGGCCGTCGCGGCCAACCATGTGCTGGCGTCGCTCATCATGTTCGGCCTGATCTACGCTCTGCTTTTTGCCGCCTTCATTTATTTGCTCACCCGGAAAATCCAGCACGGCCCGGACCATGAGGAGGACAGTGAGGAAATGCCGTCCAGCTGGATCGCCCTGACGGAAAATCGCCGGCGCAAAGCCGGAACGGCGGCGCCATGAGTCTCGACCTGAACAGTATTTGGTTCGTCCTGGTCGGTGTCCTTTTCACCGGCTACGCGATGCTCGACGGATTCGACCTGGGGGTCGGTGCGCTGCATCTCTTCGTCAAAAAAGACGAGGACCGCCGTATCTTTATCAACGCCATCGGCCCGGTATGGGACGGTAATGAAGTCTGGTTGGTCACCGGTGGAGGGGCTCTCTTTGCCGCGTTCCCTATGGTTTACGCCACGGTTTTCTCGGGATTTTACCTCATCTTCATGGCCTTGCTGGCGGCGCTCATCTTCCGCGCAGTCGCGATCGAATTCCGCAGCAAGGAAAAATGGGGCTGGTGGCGGCAGATGTGGGACATCGGGTTCGCCGCGGGCAGCGTCGCCTCCGGGCTCTTGATCGGCATCGTAATGGGCAACATCCTCATGGGCATCCCGCTCGATGCCCGGGGCGACTACACAGGCGGACTCCTTCGCTTGCTCCATCCCTACTCGCTCCTGCTCGGCATCACCACGGTGGCACTGTTCGCCATGCACGGCTCGATCTATCTGGTCATGAAAACCGAAGGCGAGTTGCAGGATCGCGTGAGGCGATGGGTTAACCTCACCATCGGCGTTTTTCTCACCTGCTACGTCGTCCTCAACGTCGCGACCATCGTCTATTGCCCCCATCTGCTGGCGCGCCTCGACCAGCGTCCGCTGCTAGCCCTTGTTTTCCTGATCAATGTGCTGGCCGTAATGAACATCCCGCGCGCTATCAAACGACGGAGCGACTTTGCTGCTTTTCTTTCGTCCTGCGCGGCGATGGCTCTTCTCATGGCTCTTTTCGGACTGACCATGTATCCCAACATGGTCATCTCGATCCCCAACCCCGGGAACTCCCTGACCATTTACAACGCCTGCTCCACGAATCTGACGCTACGGATCATGCTGATCATCGCTATGATGGGTGTGCCTGTCGTCCTAGCCTACACAGCTAGCGTCTATTACATCTTTCGCGGCAAGGTGAAGCTGACCCCGCACAGCTATTGAGTCCGCGCTGATAGATGGGCAAACGCAGCCCGCCGTGCTACAGTTTTTCCACACGCCTCTCACACCATGTCCGCCTCTGAAGTCCATCCGCAACGCTGGTTCAGCACAATTCTGTGGGGTAACACGGTCGCCCTTTCCTGGATGTGGGGGCTGGGGCTTTTCTTCTCGGTCCAATTCACCATCCAGTTCGGGTTGTTCGGACTGCTGAGTTTCGCTATCCCCAACTGCCTCGGTCTGGTCATCTTCGGCCTCATCACGCACCACCTGGCCCGGCGCCAGAAAGGTGGCTCGGAGTCGCTCTCCGTTTTTTTCACCGGGTGGTCCCGTCCGTTCCGGCTCGTTTTTTTCCTCTACCAACTGGTGGCGATCACGCTGACGATCTTCGCCTTAATCCGCTACGGGTGGATGCCGCTAGGTCTGGAGCCGGGCATTCTTTATCTGCCGCTCTCGCTTTTGATCGTACTCGCGGCGGGCATCCTCTTTGGCGAGGAGTTCAACATCCGGCGCATCAAGTGGAGCCACGGAATCATCTTCCTCATCCTTGCCGCCTCAATCATTGTGCTGTTGGGTGCGCCGGAGCGGATCACTGGCGAACATCCGGTGGTCAAAGTGGAAACATTCCCGACCAACGACTGGAACTACTGGGGCTACCTCATCCCGATTGTGATCGGTTTCATCTTGGGTCCGTGGCTCGACCTGCAGCAATGGCAGCGCGCCATCCAGATGCACCGCGAACGCGTGTCCATCGCGGCAGCCTACATCTGGGGAGCGAGCGAGTTCTTTCTGCTCCTGCTTTTTCACGGGATGCTGGGGCTTTGGGCCATCGGGGCAGGCGGGATGAAGTATCTTCATACCGGACTGGGCGGGCATGTCTACGGCCACGATACGCTGATGCGGTTGCTGCACGCCAACGCTGCGCTGCATCCTTGGATTTTTGGCGCCTACTGCGTCTTTCTTTGCGGTTGCGTGCTGACCACACTCGACAGCGGCTACATTGCCCTGAGGTGGTTCCTGCAAAGCAACGTGCGCACGAGCATGAACGCCATCTTCGCCCTTATCCCGACGTCGCTGGTCACCTCGCCTATCCCTCTCTTTATATTCTGCGGTGCGATCGCCCTGGTCGGCGCAGCGCTCGGGCTCGAGGTGGAATACTTCATGATTTTTTATGCGACATTTTTCGTCGGCTACTCCGCCCTGGCCGTGGCGCGCTGCTACGTCAACACGCCAGCCAACCGGATCCCGCAGATCAAAATGTTCTGCATCGGCAGCCTGGCCGTCGTTATTTTCGCCTTCGGCTATTTTCTCGGCTATCCGGCCTTCATGATCATCGGGGCGCTGCTGCCGCTCGGTTACGTCATCTGGACGCTGTCCAAGCCCACGTCGTCGGAGGATTTCGTCAGCGATGCAGACGAACTGGGCGCACCCGCAGCGGGTCTGGCCCCCAGGGCCGCGACGGTCATTCCGCTGGCCGCGACCAGCATGCCCGCACCGGTGCACGGACTCTCCAGCTTCGGCGAGGCGGCCAAGTCACTGGTTGAAGCGGTACAGCATCCCCTAGGGGGACATTTCGAGGGGAAATGGTTCATCCATTCCTTCGTTGCCACCTACGCCGACACCAATTCGGTCGGCAACGTCTACTTCGGCATGTATGCCATGTGGGTAGGCAAAACGCGCGAGCT